>JBEKBL010000340.1:0-3575 GCA_050015415.1 Solirubrobacteraceae bacterium | reverse complement strand
GGGGTGTACGGCAACGAGTGCTACACGCAGACGGTCGACGGCGAGCCCTACACGATCACCTCCACGGCCAAGTTCGTCTCGGCGTCAAGCGCGACCACGTCTTGCACGTCGAGCGCCACCGGCAACGCCGATTACGTCGAGACAGCCTCGACGGTGAGCTGGGCGCACAGCAACGACGGTCGCCCGCCCGTGATCGAGCACAGCCTGATCAGTCCGCACGTCGGCGGCGGGCTCGTCATCCAGGTTACGAACGGCAGTCAGCCGACGCCATCAAGCCCCCTGTCGAGCGTAACGATCGAGGTCACCGGATCCGACACCGGCACGCTGACGCTCACGACCGACAGCAACGGCTGCGCGGTGTTCGCTGGCCTACCAGGCGGCACCTACACAGTGACCTGGCCCGGCTACATCCAGGAGAAAACCAACGCCACGAGCGCGTCCGTACTCGTCGTAGACGGCAGCACTGAGACCGACCCCTTTGCGCTCGGCCAGCCCGGAACAATTCAGGCGTCGTTCACGACGACCTACGGCACCCACACGAACGTCGCCGCTACGACCGACACGTTCGTCGCGAGCAACTCGCAGTTGACCTCGCCGATCGTGTCAGGCACCCCCAGCACCCTGGCTTCCAGCGCCTCCTACAGCTCCACCATCTCCTCCGGCGCAACGGTATTCCCGCTGGTCGGGACCGGCGACGCCTACTCGGTGTACGCCGGAGACTGCGTGTACGACGCGCCGCCGAGCCCGGCAACGACGGTCGTCAGCGCCGCGGGCACGAGCTACGTGACGGTTCCCGAGCCGGCGATGCTCGTAGACGTGTGGGGCGGCAACGGCACTGAGGTGGACGACCCGGCCGAGTCGAACAACCCTGCAGGCACCTCCATCGTCTACACCGGATCCAACTGGACGCACGGAGCTACCGGCAACCAGAACTACGGCAGCACCGAGAGCTTCGACCTGCACGGCGGCGACTACGTGAAGTTCACGTTCACCGGCACGGCAGTGGAGTGGATCGCGCCGAAGTCGAGCAACGAGGGGTACGCCAACATCTATCTCGACGGGTCTCTGGTCGCGGCGAACGCGACCGCGTACGCGTCGGCGACCGTCTATCAGCAGGTGATCTGGAGCGACACGGGACTGTCGAACACCACGCACACGCTCGAGATCTACGTCGACGGCACAGAGCCCCCGGGCTCCAGCAACACCTATGTCGCGATCGACGCGTTCATCTACGCCACGCCGACGCTCCTGACGAGCGCGCCCAACGTGACGCTCACCGACAACAACTGCGCCGGCCACGAGTCCTACCCGAATACGCAGGTCCCGACGAGCGCGCAGGGTGCGCTCACCAACCCCGGCGAGCCGTACGGCAACTTCACGGTCTGCGCTGACAACGGCTCCGTAAAGAACACGGCCACCGTCACCAATACGAACTTCACCAGCACCGGCAACACCGTCAACGTCTACCTCTACAGCGGTGCGAGCGGGCTGACGAGCGGGACCTGCACATGAGCGCCCGCAACCTGCACAAGGCGCGTCGTCGCCTTCACGAGGAGCGAGGGTTCACGCTGATCGAGCTGCTGCTGGCGACCGCCGCGGGGCTCGTCGTCTGCGCGGCGGCGTTGGCGATCGTCGTTTCCTCGCTGCACTTTTCGACCGGAGACAGCGAACGCGTGGACTCAGATCAGCAGGGCAGTGTCGCAATGGACAAGATCGTCCAGGCACTCGACTCGAGCTGTGTTGTCGGCGCCGGCGTGTCGCCGATCGTCGGCGTCACCGGGACGTCGGGCGCCACCGGAAGCACCGGCGCGCCGCCCAGCTCCGACGATTCGCTCACGTTCTACAGCTCACTCACCGACGCGCCGGCGATGAGCGACCCGAACGAGGTCACGATCTACCTCAGCTCACCCAGCGGGCCACTTGACATGGCCACGTACCCGTGGGTGGCAAGCGGAAGCACCGGCAGCTACGCCGCCACGCCATCGAGCACCTTCGTGCTGATTCCTCACGCCGCCACGCCAGGGTCAACGCCGACCCACAACTCGACCACACCGATCTTTACCTACTACGGGTACGACCCGACCGCCGGCACGCTCAGCGACCAGTACTCGAGCAATCCCAGCCTCGGCGCCACCAACGCCGCGACCACAGCTGAAGTCGGCATCAACTTTCAGTCTCAGCCGAGCGACGGAAACAACCCGAACGGCGGCTCCGTTGATCTTTCTGACGCCGTGGTACTGCGCCTGACGTCTGTATCCAACTACCCGTCTCCGAACACCGGCTCGACCGGGATCTCGCCATGCGCATAACGACACGTAGACCACGCCGATCGGCGCGCGACGAGCGCGGCTTCTCGCTGATCGTGGCAGTCGTTGTGATGGCTGCCGCGACGCTGACGCTCTTCGCCGCGATCGACGCGGTCTTCAACAACGTTCAGACCACGCGCACCAACCTCGATCAGCAGCGCGCGCTACTCGCCGCGCAGGCCGGACTGTCCGCCTACGAACAGCAGCTCAGCGCCAACCAGAACTTCTGGACCACGTGTCCGGGCCCGAACGGAACGACCGGCGTGACGAGCACGACCGGCGCGACCGGCGCAACCGTTCCGGGCTCGACTGACGACGGCTCGACGGAGAGCTACACATACGCGAACCTCCCCGCAACCGGGACGACCTACACCGGCTGCAGCACGGTCAACCCGATCGCCTCGACGATCCAGGGTGGTGCTGCCGGTAGCGAGGGCACGTTCCGCGTGAAGGTCGTCGGATACTCGCGGCCGACGAACGGAACCAACCCGATCAGCCGGACGCTCGTTGCGCAGTTCCAGCCGAACAGCTTCCTCAACTACGTCTACTTCACGAACTTCGAGGACGAGGACCCGTTGTACGCGGTAGAACCCGGCGGCGGCAACACCCCTGAGACAGACGCGAACTGCGCCGTGTACCAGTGGGCGGGGCGCAACTCCAGCCTCTGCCAATCGATCCCCTTCGGGGTCGGCGACAGCGTCAACGGGCCGCTACACAGCAACGACGACGTGTCGTGCAATTCCTCGAGCACAACCTTTGGCCGCTCGGCGGCTGACTCGATCGAGACACCCGACACCCTGTCCAGCGACGGCTGTAGCGGCACCATCAACGGCACCCAGGAAAACACCGCCAACGGTGGCTGGCAGCAGATCCCGCTGCCGCCCGACGACAGCCAGCTGCTCGAGGTTGCCGACGGCGGCGTTAGCGCCGACAACAATGGCTGCTATTCGGGCGCCGGTTGCACGTTCAGTGGCCCGACCACGGTCGTGCTCGATGGTCCGACCTCGGCTAGCAACCCGGAGAACCAGATTACGGTGACAAACGCTGGCATTGGTAGCTCGAGCTCCGGCGCCTCTGCCTGTACGACGCTGAACGGCATTCCGAACTGCCGCTTTAACTACCCGACCAACGGTGTCGTGTACGTCAACGCCACGAGCGCATGCAGCGCCTACACCTACAGTCCATTTGGCAGTGAGAATCAGCTGTACGGGGGCACGACGCTCGACAGCACGACCAGCGACACTGACAACGCGGGCTGCGGCGACGCGG
>JBEKBL010000339.1:0-3239 GCA_050015415.1 Solirubrobacteraceae bacterium | reverse complement strand
GCCTTCGTCGCGCTACACCACCATCGGACGCTGGAATCGAGCGAGCCGCTGCGCCGTCCCAACAGCAGCCACGTGCTCGCCTCCCCAGCGGCGATGGCCGCTCGCTTCGCCGATCATCCAGAGGCGCTCGCCGAGAGCAGCGTCCTCGCCGAGCAGTTGCGCTTCGACCTCACCGCCGACCTCGGCTACCGCTACCCCGGCGTCGAGGACGCCGATGCCGGAAGAAGGCTCGCCGAGCTCTGCGCGCTGCGCCTGCACGAGCGCTACAAGGGCGTCGCGCTGCGGGAGGCACGCGCCCGGCTCGAAGCGGAGCTGGGCCTGATCGTCCAGCTTTCGCTGCCCGGTTTCTTCCTGCTCCACCACGAGATCCTCGAGCTCTCGCGCGAGGTCGCGGCCGAGATCCGTGGGCCCGACTCGGCGCGGGCGCTGCTGCCGCCGGGGCGCGGCCGCGGCTCCTCGGTCTCCTCGATCGTCTGCTACCTGACCGGCCTCTCGCACATCGACCCGCTCGCGGGGGGCCTCGCGATGGGGCGCTTCCTCAATCCGGAGCTGAGCTCGCTGCCCGACATCGACCTCGACTTCCCGCGCGACATCCGCGAGGCCCTGATTCGCCGTGTCCACGACCGCTACGGTCGTGATCGTGCGGCGCTCGTCGCGACCTTCCCGAGCTTCCGCGCGCGCGGCGCGATCCGCGAGCTGGGCAAGGCGCTCGGCCTGCCGCCTGGCGAGATCGAGCGCGCTGCTCGGGGCGCGGAGGGCTATGGCCACAACGTTGGCAGGGACCTCCGGAGCGCGCTCGGCGAACGCTTGCCCAGCGGCCGCTGGGCCTGGCTGGAGCGGCTCGCCGGCGAGGCGCTCGGGCTGCCGCGTCACGTCTCCCAGCACCCCGGCGGGATGATCGTCGCGACACAACCCCTGATCGACTGCTGCCCGGTCGTGCCAGCGGCGATGGAGGGACGCCAGCTCGTCCAGTGGGACAAGGACTCCTGCGCCGACGCCGGCTTCCTCAAGATCGATCTGCTCGGACTCGGAATGCTCTCGGCGGTCGAGCGCTGCGTCGAGCTGATCGTGCGCACGAGCGGTGAGCGGATCGACCTCTCGCGGATCCCCTTCGACGATCCCGCGACCTTTGCTGCGATCCAGGAGGCCGAGACGACTGGCGTCTTTCAGATCGAAAGCCGCGCGCAGATGCAGTCGCTGCGCCGCACGCGTCCCGAGAACCTCGAGGAGCTTGCCGTGCAGGTTGCGATCATCCGCCCCGGCCCGATCCAGGGCGGCGCCGTCAACCCCTACATCGAGCGTCGCCAGCGTCTGCGCGAGGATCCGAGATACGAGCCGCCCTGCCTGCATCCATCGCTGTCGGGTGTGCTGCGTGAGACGCTCGGCACGATCATCTTCCAGGACCAGGTGCTCGAGGTAGCCCAGGCATTTGCGGGCTTCGGCCCGGGCGAGGCTGACGGCCTACGCCGCGCGATGAGTCGCAAGCGTGCCAGCGTCGCGATCGAGCGCTACCACGAGCGCTTCATCGCCGGCGCTGGCGCCCATGTCGGCGCCGATCTTCCCCAAGGCGCACAGCGCCGCCTTCGGCCTGCTCGCCTACCAGTCGAGCTGGCTGCGCGTACACCACGGCCCCGAGTTCCTCTGCGCGCTGCTGAACGAGCAGCCGATGGGCTTCTACCCACCCGACAGTCTCGCCCACGAGGCTCAGCGCCGCTGCATCGAGCTGCGTGCGGTCGACGTCAACGCCTCCGCCGCCGATTGCACCGTCGAGGACGGCGGCGCCGTGCGGATTGGCCTTGGCTACGTGCGCGGCGTACGCGCAGACGAGGTCGAGGCACTCGTCGCGGCGCGCGAGGCAGATGGGCTGTTCGCGAGCCTCAGCCAGCTGGTCGCGCGCGTGCCGGCGGTGCTGTCCTCGCTCGAGCAGCTCGCCTGGTCCGGCGCCTGCGACACGATCGCGGGCTCGCGCCGCAGCGCGCTCTGGTCGCTTGGCGTGGCGATCGGGGGACGGCGCGTCACCGGCGGTACCCAGCTCGCGCTGCCACTCGACCTCGGCCCGCCACCGGCGCTCCGCGAGCTCGGCCGCTGGGAGCGCCTGCTCGCGAACTACGCGACGAGCGGCATGACGCTCGACGACCACGCTCTGGCGATACTGCGCCCGCGCCTGAACGGTGTCGCGACGAGCTCCGAGCTCGCCGGTCTGCGCCACGGCGCCGCCGTCTCAGTCGCGGGGATCGTCGTCGCACGCCAGCGACCGGAGACCGCGAGCGGCGTCGTCTTCATGCTGCTCGAGGACGAGCACGGCACGATCAACCTGATCGTCCCCCCCGCGCTCTACGAGCGCCGCCGGCACATCGTGCGCACCGAGCCGCTGATCCTCGCCAGGGGACGCCTGGAGCGCCCGCCGGCCGGCGGCGGCAACGTCAACGTGCTGGTGCGCGAGCTGCGTATGCTCGACGACGAGCTGTCAGAGCGCCCGGCCGAGATCGGCCGCCTGCCGGTCCGCGAGGTCCACTCCCCGGTCGAGGGGAGCGGCGGCGACGCGGGCGGCGACCTGCGCGCCGTCGCACCCCCGGCACAGAGCTTTGGCGGCGGCCGGCGGCGCTGAAGAACTGGGTCAGGCGACGCGGCGCGGCGCGACGTTCTCCGCGGCCCAGCCGGCGGCGCGGCGGCGCAGGCGACGCAGGTGCAGGTCGCTTTGCGTGGAGGCCTCCGCGAAAACCGGCGCCGGGACCCGGTCAGCGACGGGGAGCTTTGCGCGGTGGACGCGCCAGATCTCCTCGGCCTCGTCGTGGGTTCTGATCTTGCTGCCCATACTGATCTACTACCCGCATCGACTGGGCCATAACGCCGCTTGAGCCAACTAAGCGAACGTCGGTAGTAGTGAAGGTCAGCCGTATTCGACCGGGCGTCGAGCGCGGTCGGAGACGAGCAGCAGCAACGCGAGCAGCACGAAGTTCATGATGATCGACGAGCCGCCGTAGGCGACGAACGGCAGCGTGACGCCGGTCAGCGGGATCAGGTCGGTGACGCCACCGACGATCACGAACACCTGCACGGCGACGACGAACGCCAGCCCCGTGGCGAGCAGTTTCGAGAACGAGTCGCGCGCGAGCGTCGCAATCTTCAGACCGCGAGCGACGAACAGCAGGTACACGACGAGCAGGCCTGTCGCGCCGAGCAGCCCCGTCTCGTCGGTGATCACCGCATAGATCATGTCGCTCTGGGGAATCGGCACC
>JBEKBL010000338.1:0-3286 GCA_050015415.1 Solirubrobacteraceae bacterium | reverse complement strand
CAGAGGCAGACGCGCGGTCGGCCGCCGCGTCGCTGCGGTACTTAGCCGCTCGCAGCAGGATCTCGGCGCCGGTTGCCGCGCGGCCTTCCTCGAGCAGGTCGGGGTGCTGTGCGTCCCACCTCCGGTCGCGTAACGTTGCGGCGACGTCGCGAGCGGCCGCCGCAACGTCACGCGCGTGAGCCGCGGAGTCTCGCGCGTTTGCCGCGACGACACGGCGACGGGCGCTTCGCTGCCGCTGCTCGCGACCGGCCTTCAGACCCGCGGGAGCAGGCTTGTGACCTTGCCTCCGTGCGAGCTCACCGGAGCGATCGTTTGCGCTGCCGGGCACAACCCACCTCGCAGCGGCTGGGCAGACCGGGTCAGTCGGCCCACAAGTCCAGCCGGTAGACGGTACAAGTTTACCAAGAATCCGCACTTTGGGGCATTTGTGTTTGTTTGAGTTTTGGGCAGGTTTACTACGACCATGCGCGTGCGCATAAGCGCGCTATTTCTCCTGACGTTTTGCGCTGGTTACAAACGGACGACGATTTGCCAGCAGGTTTTGTTGCAGCTACTTTTCGCAAATAGCGCTAGACTGATCGTGTCAAATGGCTGCTGTTGGCCTCGCCGAGGCCGGTAGAGTGCGCCATCTGGAGGCCGGTGTGGCCCGCAGAGCGCAGGGCGATCCTTCTGTCGGCCCCACTAGCGGGGCCGGCGACGCGCAGGCAATCATCGCCCGGTCCGCCGAACAGCTCGTGGGCGATCAGGTGTTTGCCGACGACGGCCAGACGATCGCGGACGACGACCAGACTGCTTCAGACGACGACCAGACTTCCTCGGACTCAGACCAGACTTCCTCGGACTCCGACCAGACGTCAGCCGACGAGGACCAGGCCGCTGCAAACGACGATCAAGCCGCGAGTGATCGCTCGCTCTTGCGCGGCGGTAACCGCGCCGACCACGACGCGAGCCGCGATCTCCGCGACCGTAGCAGCGCTCGGCGCCAACACACCGCCCGGGACCGCGCCGACGCAGCCAATGAGCGGGACGTGACCGCTGCGGCGCGCGACCTGGCAGCGGCAGCGCGCGACGAGGCCGCGTCGGCCTGGGACCATCAGCTCGAAGAGCGCGGAGCGACGGGAGCTCAATCCGAACCGGCCCTCAAGGCCGTCCTACTGCGGGCGGTGGAATCTAGACGCAGCGCTGCGGCGGATCGCGCGACGGCGGCGGAAGGTCGCGCTCGCGCCGCGGCGGACCGCAAACAGGCAGCCCGCGATCGCGCCCAGGCTGCCCGCGACCGACAACAGGCAGCGCAGGACCGTCTCGAGCTTGCCCACCAGCTGCCGCGCCGTCGTCGCGATCCGCTCCCACGTGCGCACCTACGACCTGATTGTGCGCCTAGGCGGCGATGAGTTCCTGTGCGTGCTGTCGGAGATGAGCGTCGCGACTGCCTCCGAGCGCTTCGAGGCCATCAAGGCGGCGCTGGCGAAAGAGCCTGGCGCGCCTCAGATCAGGGTGGGTGTCGCGGCCCTCAGGGCTTCCGACACGGCGGGGGAGCTGATCAAACGCGCCGACGGCGAACTGCCGGCAGGCAGTCGCGGCTAGCGGACTCTACCCGCGCTCGCGCAGATCGTCCTAGGTCGGCGCGCACGTGGTTGGCCGGAAAGCGCTCGCCGCGCTCGTCATCCACCATCTGCCTAACACCCTGGTTCTCGAGAGTGGGTTTCACAATCTCCGGCCGATAGCACGCTAGGGGAACTCGAAGGGATGCGCCTAAACGCGAACCCTGCGAGAGCTCTTGAGGTTCCCATCTCGGACTCAGGAGGTCCCTCGATGCTGTCCACGAAGCGCCCTGTACGCCGTACCTGGAAGCTCCGCCTGTTGGGCCTGGCGTGCCTCTCAGGACTCGCCCTGCTCGTCGGCGACGCGCTCGCTGCGCAGCCGCCGGTCGGTCTCGGCACTGACGGCGCCTTCGCGGTCCTCGCCGGTCAGGCTGTGACCAACACCGGCCCATCGGTGATCAACGGCGACCTCGGCGTGAGCCCGGGCTCCGCCGTGACCGGCTTTCCGCCCGGGACGGTGGTGAACGGCACGATCCACACGGCCGACGCGGTTGCAGCCCAGGCTCAACTCGACCTCACAACCGCGTACAACGATGCCGCTGGGCGCACCCCGTTCGTGTCGGTACCCGCGGACCTCACCGGTCTCACGCTGACTCCCGGCGTCTACAGGAACGCGTCGGCGCTCGGACTGACCGGAGCGCTGACGCTGAACGCGCAGGGAAACGCCAGCGCGGTCTTCATCTTCCAGGCCGGCTCAACGCTCATCACCGGCTCGGGAAGCAGCGTGAATCTGATCAACGGAGCCCAGCCGTGCAACGTCTTCTGGCAGGTCGGCAGCTCCGCGACGCTCGGTACGACGACCAGCTTCGTCGGCAACATCCTCGCCCTGTCGTCGATCTCGATGAATAACGGCGTCACCCTCAACGGACGCGCGTTGGCCCGTAACGGCTCCGTGACGCTGATCAACGACACGATCACCGCTGCCCAGTGCGCCACCCCGGCCACGACGACAGGCACCGGCGGTGGCACTGGCTCCGGCTCTGGTACGACGACCGGCACCGGTGGCGCCGGCGCGCAGGGTGGCGCTGCCGTGCTCAAGGCGACGCCGAGCTCGCTTACGAAGCCGGGTTCGCAGGTCTGTGTGAGCAAGGCTTTCGAGGTCACCGTTTCCGGCAGGCTGATCCGCCGCGTCGTGTTCTCGTTCGCCGGTCATGTCGTCGCGACGCGCACAACGGCACCGTTCACGGTGTCGGTGGATCCTGGCACGGGGACCCACACGCTGAGGGCGCACGTCACGTTTTCCGGCGCCACGCCGTCGAAGACACTTCACATCCCAGTCAAATCGTGCAACGCCGCGGACCGGTCTGTGAAGCCGCTCGCAGGTAGCGGCGGGTTCACCGGCTGACGAGCGCGCGGTCTCGGTGGGGTCGGCCCAGTGCTGACCCCACCGACCGTGCTCAGCTCCCTCCGATGAAACGACTACTGACGGCAACTATCGTCTCCCTGCTCCCGGGCGTCGCCTTTGCCGCTGCCGCGCAAGCGGCAGCGCCGCCGCAGATCGCGTCCCAGCAAGAGCTTGTCGGGCTTCTGCACAGCGCCAGCGTTCGCTCCAGTCCAGACGGCCCGGTGCAGGAGACGGTCGCCGCCGACCGGCCGATCACGCGCGAGCGCACGGTGCTGCCGGTGCTCGCGTCCGTGATCGACAATAGCGTCGATGCGCAGGGTCAACTGTGGTTGCGGGTGAG
>JBEKBL010000337.1:0-3494 GCA_050015415.1 Solirubrobacteraceae bacterium | reverse complement strand
GGGCGAGCCCAACCGCACGAAGGTCGGCTCGATCACCCAGGCGCAGCTGCGTGAGATCGCCGAGCGCAAGCTCGAGGACCTCAACGCCCACGACATCGACCAAGCCGCGAAGATCATCGCGGGCACAGCGCGCTCGATGGGCGTCGAGGTCGCGTCATGAGCTCCCAGCACGGTAAGCGCTACTCCGAGGCTCTGGAGAAGATCGACCGCGAGCGCGAGTACGAGCCCGCCGAGGCCGTCGCGCTCGTCAAGAGCCTCGCCGGCGCGAAGTTCGACGAGTCGGTCGAGCTGCACGTGCGCACCGGTTTGAACGTGCGCCACGCCGACGAGCAGCTGCGCGGCACGATCGCGCTGCCGAACGGGCTCGGGCGCGACGTCACGATCGCCGTGTTTGCCCAGGGAGACGCGGCGCGCGAGGCGCAGCAGGCCGGCGCGGACTTCGTCGGTGCCGAGGACCTGGCAAAGCGCGTCGAGGAGGGATTCACCGACTTCGACGTTGCGATCGCGACGCCAGACCTGATGCCGCTCGTCGGTCGGCTCGGCCGGGTGCTCGGCCCGCAGGGCAAGATGCCGAATCCCAAGGTTGGCACGGTCACCACGGACGTGCGCAAGGCGGTCGAGGAGGCGAAGGCGGGCAAGGTCGAATACCGCACGGATCGCACCGGAATCGTGCATCTCGTGATCGGCAAGAAGAGCTTCGAGTCGCGCGCGTTGCTCGAGAACTACGCGGCGGTGCTCGACGAGATCATCCGCGCGAAGCCCTCGGCGGCGAAGGGTCGCTACCTTCATTCGATCACCTTCGCCTCGACCCAGGGACCCGGCGTCAAGGTGGATCCGAGCCGGACGCGCGACGTCGTCGAGGAGGCGCCGGCGCCTCAGGCAGGCAGGCAAGCGGCGTAGCGTAGTCTTCAAGCAGGCCACCCAAGACCTCCGGCCGTCTCCCTCACAGGGGACCCTAAGCCCGGACCAGGAGCCCTATGAACCGAGACCAGAAATCGGCGGTGATCGACGAGATCGCCGCGAGCCTCACCGAGTCGAGCGCGGTCTTTGCGATCGACTACCGCGGCATCAGCGTCGAGCAGGCGCGCGAGCTGCGCACCCGCCTGCGCGACGCCGACGCGACGCTCCGCGTTGTCAAGAACTCGTTGACCGAGCGGGCGGCCGACAAGGCAGGCACGGAACAGCTCAAGGCGCTACTGCAAGGTCCAACCGCGCTGACGTTTGTCCGCGGCGACAGCGCGCTCGCGGCGAAGTCGATCGCCGACTTTGCGCGGGTGACACAGCTGCTCGCCTTCAAGGGCGGCCTGATGGATGGCGCCGCGGTGTCGCCGGCCGAGATCACGACCATCGCGCGCCTGCCATCGCGCGACATCCTCTACGGTCAGCTGGTCGGCCTTGTCGCAAATCCGATCACCGGCCTCGCCAGGACGCTGAACGCCCTGATCGCTGGGCTCGCCGTCCAGCTCGGCGGCATCCTGGGTCAGCGCGAAGCGGCCGGCGAGAAGGTCGAGGTGCCGTCGGCCGAGACCGCGGCCGACGCTCCGCTCGAGACGATCGTAGAAGGCCAAGCCCCGACGGGAAGCGAAGCCCCAGCAGAGCCAGCGGCCGAGGCGCAAACCCAAGCGGCCGCCGAACCGTCTGGCTCAGCGGAGGAGTCGCCCAACGAGGAGGCGCAGGAGTCAAGCGTTCCTGAGGCGAGCTCCGAAGCACCCGAGGAGTCGACCGCACACGCGGAGGCCCCAGAAACTGATGACTCGCCGCAGGGCGGGTCGACCACTGACCCGGAATAGGAGACGACGACCATGGCAACATCAACCGCAGAATGGATTGACGAGCTCACGAGGAGGCGTTTGGCGTGTCAGCCAGCGCGGTGGCCGTTGCTGCGCCCGCCGCCGGCGGGGCCGCGGGCGGCGCCGAGGAGGCAGCCGAGGAGCAGACCGCGTTCACGGTCAGTGTCACCGCGGCGGGGGACAAGAAGATCCAGGTGATCAAGGTGGTTCGGGCGGCGACCGGTCTCGGCTTGAAGGAAGCCAAGGCGCTCGTCGACGAGGCCCCCAAGCCGGTCAAGGAGGGGATCGACCGTGAAGAGGCCGACGCGCTCAAGAAGGAGCTCGAGGAGGCCGGAGCGAGCGTCGAGGTGTCGTAGTCCGCGAACCTCCCGGAACCTCACGCTGCAGGCGGCCCGATGCCGCCCGCACCCTGCCCAGCCCCTGTCTCGCGTGTCGGCCGTCGGCTCGCATGACCTGCAAAAAGCCACATATTCCGCTACAGTCCGTCTGCTGATCGATAGTCGTAGCCGCCCCCTGTAGCAGCCGGGCCGCGCCACATACGCGAGCCGGAGGGGCGGGGCCCGTGAGTGTCAGCGGCCCTGGGTGGGGCACAGCTTTGCTGTGCTAATGTTCATGGCCTGCGCTTTCGCGCCCTCGTCCGTCCGTCTCTCGACCCCTCAGGAGTCGCATCTTGGCCGCCGCCCCCGTCCTCCGGACGCGCCGTAGCTTCGCGCGTCTGCACACGCCGCTCGACGTACCCAACCTCATCGACATCCAGCGCCGCTCCTTCGAATGGCTGACCGAGCCCCAGAAGGGGGGCCTGCGCGAAACGATCGACGACATCTCGCCGATCGAGGACTACACCGGCAACCTCGCCGTGCAGTTCGGGGAGTTCGTCTTCGACGATCCCGTCGCAGCGATCGATGAGTGCCGCGAAAAGGACCTGACCTACGCGCGGCCGCTGACCGTCACGGTCGCCTTCATCAATCGCGAGACCGGCGAGATTCGCGAGCAGTCCGTCTTCATGGGCGACTTCCCGTGGATGACCGAGCGCGGGACGTTCATCATCAACGGCACCGAGCGCGTCGTCGTGACGCAGCTCGTCCGTTCTCCCGGCGCCTACCTGATGGAGCCGAAAGACCGCGAGAAGCAGGTCTTCGTCGCGAACCTGATGCCGGCCCGCGGCTCCTGGCTCGAGCTCGAGATCGACAAGAAGGGCAAGGTCTACGTCCGGATCGACCGCAAGCGCAAGCTGCCGGTGACGGTGCTGCTGCGCGCGATGGGCTACGCGAGCGACGAGCAGATCCTCGCCCTGTTCGACAACTCGCACTACATCCAGAACACGATCGAGTCCGATACCGAGCAGACACGCTCGGAAGAGGGCGCGCTGGTCGAGCTCTTCAAGAAGCAGCGTCCCGGTGAGCCACCGAGCGTCGACAACGCGCGCGCGCTGCTCAACCAGCTCTTCTTCGATCCGAAGCGCTACGACCTGACACGCGTCGGCCGCTACAAGCTGAACTCGCGCCTGAGCCTCGACATCGACCTCGACGTGCGCACGCTGACGCACGAGGACATCATCGCCCTCGTCAAAGAGCTGGTGCTGCTGCCGCGCCGACTCGGCATGCCGGAGAACCCGGAGGTCGAGATCAAGGACTATGCGGCGGAGGCTGTGAGCATGCCGCGCGAGGCGGTCGCCGAGCACCTCGACGAGTACGAGCACTTCGG
>JBEKBL010000336.1:0-2603 GCA_050015415.1 Solirubrobacteraceae bacterium | reverse complement strand
GGCCGCGCGGTTGGGATTTTAGTGACGCACGCGGGGCGCAGGGCGAGGCGACTCCGCGCCTGATGCTGCGCCGTGCCCAGCTGCTACGCGGCGCCGCCGTGCCAGGCCGGACGGCCGACCCAGCCGATCTGATCGTCGACCCTGAACTCCTGGGTCTCCTCCCCGATCTCGCGGTAGGCGCTCGCGTGTGCCGGTGCGTACTCATTGGTCGGCGGCACGATCTCCTCGCGAAGCGCGACCTCGTCCTCGACCGAGGGCGCCGGCAACGTGACGTAAGACGCGCGTTCGCTGGCCCGCTCGGGGGCGCTCAGCCGCGAAACCTCACCCAGTGCCTCGAGCTCGAGTCGCGCAACCTCGTCCGGGTCGGCGCCGTGCTGGCGCTTCAGCGCGAGGTGCTCCCGGATCGCCTGATTGAGATCACTCATGCAAGAAGCGTAACGGTCCTTCCCGACCGCATGCGTTGTGGCCGCCGGACGGCGCCTGAACTAGACTGGCTGGACCTGGCGCCGGACCGCCGGCAAACACGGGGCTATAGCTCAGTTGGGAGAGCGCCTGGATCGCACCCAGGAGGTCGGGGGTTCGAGTCAGGGTACCGCTTGACCTTCGTTTCTCGGTGTGGGCGCAGGGGTCGACGGCCCCCGTCGGCGCCGACGGACGAGCGGCGTGAGGGTAGGTTGCGTTGTGTTAAGCCTCCGCGGAGCCGGCCTGTGAACGGGGAGCCCGGCTAGTCGAACAGAGATGACTGCGCGGTGTCGCCGGACGCGTTCGATCGCTGACGACGAGGCGAGGTCTTGCGCGCCGCTGGAAGCAGCGGAGGCGGCGGCTCTGAGCGCAGCACGGTTGTACGTGGGGGGCGACGCAGCGAGGCCTCGAGTTCGTCGTGGAGGAAGATCCAGCGGCGACCGAGCTTGTGACCGGGGAGCAGCCCTCGGCGGGCGAAGTCGAACACGGTGGAGAGCGGGAGGCCCAGGAGCTCTGCGACTTCGCGCGCGGCGGCCACGTCCTCGCGAGTGAGGCGGGGCCGCTCCGGTGTTGCTCGCGACGCCATCTGTCGCTGAATGGTACAGCCAAATGAGCAAAGTTTCGTGTAAATAGCGCTGAACAGCATGAGTTAGCGGTAGTCGCGCGTGTCACAATGCCGGGCGTGGCTGGTGGCGACCAGGACAGTGAGCGGCTCCAGGCCGAGTTTGCTGCGGTTCAGAACCGCTGGCTCGATGCGGTTGCCGCGCATCGGATGGCGCCGCCGGATCATGGGTTCAGCGCCCGCTTGGCCGCTCTTGCCGCTGCCGCGCGGGCGGAGGCTGGGATCTGCCGTAAGGCGCACGCGGCCGGGTTCCGTTGGCCGCCGAGCAAGTCCGCGGGCGACCAGCCCTACGAGCTGCGACCTGGTACGGGCCGGCGCGGACCACAACCGCTCTGGCAGGCGTTCGATGCGGCCGTCGTCCAGCTGACCGGGGCGGCGGCAACCACCGACCTGCTGGTGGTTGCTGACGCTAACGACGCGCTCGCCGATGCTTGCGAAGCGCTATCTGAGGCTGTCGCGAGGGAGGACCGCGCTAGCGGCCTGCTCCCAGCCGCCGAGGAGAGGCGCGCAAGCTAACGGCGCGTCGTCAAGGTCGCTCGAGCGTGCGCGAGCGACCGGCGTCCTCCCACACACCCGCCGCCGCCGCTATGCGGCTGCGCATCGGCATGCGCGTCGCCTTCGCACTCCAGACATCACGCTGGCTGGCGTGCGAGTCACTGTCCGCGCTCGCTCGATCCAAGAGCGCGTCGACGTCGGAGCGCCGCAAGCGGAACTGGCGACCCACACGGATCGCCGGCAGCGTCCCCGAGTCGATCCAATTGCGAATCGTCTGCGAGGTCACCTGAAACTCATCGGCTACCTGCGGCACAGTCAACAAACGCTCAGCCATAACCGCCCCGAACGATAGCCTCGACCATCCCCACGACCACTACGCCTGGTCCTTCAGTCGAAGCGCAACAGCGCGGTCCTTGAAGACCGCGCGCAGCTCGAGCCGCCCGCCCAACGCCTCGACATAGCCGGCAAGCGTCCCCACCCGCGGGTTCGGCTCATGCTCCACATGCGACACAGCGCGCTGCGACGCCGCAAGCTTCTTCGCCAGCTGGACTTGCGTCAGTCCGACGTCCTGGCGGAGCGCGCCAAGACTCGACTCGCGACCGGACGCAGGTGTCGGTGCCGCGAGCGGTGGCTTGCGTGGACGCTGCGCGCCTCGCTGCCGTCTCGACCTTGCCATCCCGGTTCAGATACTACTCCGCATTCCGGCTAGCCGGAATACCGTCACCATGGGTGATACTGTGTGATGCGACGCGAAGCGAGCATCTGGGAGGCCTCGCCGCTGGGAAATTGCGAGGCGGGCGTGGAGCGCGTTGGCGTCTCCATCTCGCGCATTGCGCCAGCGTGAGAGACTTGGTCGGTGGACGGCACGCGGTTCCACGGGCACGTCGTGTGGCTGACCAGCGACCAGGGCGGGCGGTCATCCGGCCCTCCTACCGGCGCGGAGTATCGCGTCACCGGCTTCGTCCCACCCCGCACTATCGAGGACGGCTTGGCGTCGTTTTGGCTCGTAGACTTCGAGCCCGGC
>JBEKBL010000335.1:0-3484 GCA_050015415.1 Solirubrobacteraceae bacterium | reverse complement strand
CGCTCGCCCTGCACCTCGAGTTCCGCGCCGACGATCGCACGCTCACCGACGACGAGGTGGCGAGCGATCGCGCCACGATCGCGAAGGCGCTCGCCGAGCGCCACGGAGGTGAGCTTCGTGCCTAGCGTGCTCATCGCCGGTGCCAGCGGCTACGCCGGGGCGCTGGCCGCGCGGTTGATCGATCGCCATCCCGACTTCGAGCTGGCCGCAATCACCTCGCGCAGCGAGGCGGGCCGGCGGCTCTCGGACGTCTATCCACACCACCGCGTGCCGCTCGTGATGGAGGAACTCGACCTCGAGCGACACGCCGCGGTCGATGCGGCGATCGTCGCCTACCCTCATGGAGCCGCGGCGCCCCTCGTCGCGGCCCTGATCGAGCGTGGCGTGCGCGTGATCGACCTCTCGGCCGACTTTCGCCTGCGCGACGCGGCGACCTATGAGCGGTGGTACGTCAGCCACGCCCATCCAGACCTGCTGGAACGCGCCGTTTACGGACTCACCGAGCTGAATCGCGCGGCGATCGCCGATGCCCAGCTCGTCGCCTGTCCCGGATGTTTCCCGACCGCGGCGATCCTCGCGCTCGCCCCGCTCGCCGAGGCCGGACTGCTCGGCGACGTGGTGATCGACGCCAAGAGCGGCGTGTCGGGTGCCGGACGCGGATTGCGGGAGGACACGCAGTTCGTCGCGGTCGCCGAGAACGTGCGGCCCTACGGGGTCGGCGAGCACCGCCACATGCCCGAGATCGATCAGGAACTGGCACGCCTCGGAGCGCCGATCATCGCCGCGTTCACGCCGCATCTGCTCCCGCTCGACCAGGGTGAGCTGCTGTCCTGCTACGTCACTCCGTCCCGGCCGGTCGGCCAGAGCGAACTCGAGCTGTGGTACGCCGATCGCTACGGGGCGGAGCCGTTCATCGACCTCGTCGAACGCCCGCCGGGAGTGCGCGACGTGCGCGAGACGAACGTCTGCGCGATCCACACGCACGCCGACGAGCGCACCGGCAAGGTCTTTGTCTTCGCGGCAATCGACAACCTCTGGAAGGGAACGTCCTCGCAGGCCGTCGCGAACCTCAACCTGATGTTCGGCTACGACGAAGGACGGGGGATCTCGTGAGAGGGCTGCGGGAGCCGCCCTTTGGGCGGCTGTCCTCGCCGGACCCATTGCGGGCTGCGAGGCGCTGCGCTCGTGGCGGCCAGAGCCGCTGGAATTCGTCAGCGAGCTTGACCCTGGGTTGCTGCCGAGTGGGTTCGTGGCCGGCGGCCTGGCTGCCGGGCTCAAGGGTGATGGGGCGCTCGACGTCGGCGTGCTGATGTGTATGGCGCCCAGCGTCTCGAGTGCCGCGCGATTCTGCGACTCGGGCGTCCTGGCTGCGCCGGTTGTGCTCTGTCAGACGGAGTGCGATCTGAACGCGATCCATGCAGTCGTCGCCAACTCTGGAAATGCCAATGCTGCGACGGGAGCGCCAGGGCTCGAGCAGGCCCGGCGCGTACAGGTAGGGGCAGCGAACGCGCTCGGCTTCGAGCCGCGGCAGGTCGCGGTTGCCTCGACGGGCGTGATCGGCGTGGAGCTCCCGGGAGAGCAGATCGCAGATGCGCTGATGGGAGTGGGCCAGACGCTCGACCGCGAGCACGCCGGCGACTTTGCTGCCGCAATCAGGACGACCGACGCGATCGACAAGCACGCCGCATGGTCGGTCGAGCTTGCGGCCGGGACCATCGGACTGAGCGCGCAGGCCAAGGGCGCCGGCATGATCTCGCCTCACTTCGCGACGATGCTGTGCTTCGTCGAGACCGACGCGGCGATCAGCGCGCAGCGCGCCGACGTGCTGCTCGCTGCGGCGTGCGAGCGTTCGTTCAACCGCATCTCGGTCGACGGCCAGCTCTCGACCAACGACACCGCCATCCTCCTCGCGAGCGGAGCGAGCGGCCTCGAGATCGTTGCCGGCAGTGGGGACGAGGAGCGCTTCGCGCAGGCGCTCGACGCGCTCCTGCGCCGGCTCGCGCTGCTGATGGTCAAGGACGGAGAGGGCGCAGCGCGCGTCGGGCGAATCCAGGTGACCGGCGGCGATCAGGACGAGGCCGAGGCCGTCGCACAAGCGATCGCCAACTCGCCGCTGGTCAAGACCGCCCTCTACGGCGGCGACCCAAACTGGGGTCGCATCGCCCAGGCAGTCGGCGCCACACTGCGCAACACCGCTCCACTCAGCTTCGACATCAGGATCGAAGGCATCGCGGTCTGCACGGACGGTGCGGCGGTCGACCACGACCCGGCGAGACTCGCCCACGCGGTAGCGCAGGATGAGGTGGAGTACGAGGTCAAGCTTCCCGGGACGGGAAGCCGTGCCGAGTACTTCTTTTCCGACCTTTCCTACGGCTACGTAAAGATCAACTCGGAGTACACGACATGAGCGCTCGACGAAATCAGCCGAACGACGTAACGACACTGCTCGAGGCGCTGCCATATATCCGCCAATTCCACGGTTCAACTGTTGTCATCAAATACGGCGGTGCGGCGATGGACGATCCGCAGCTGCGCGAGGACTTCGCGCGCGACGTGGTGCTGCTCAAATACGTCGGCATGAACCCGATCGTCGTCCACGGCGGCGGGCCCGATATCACCGCCTACATGAAGCGCCTCGACATGCCCGTGGAGTTCGTCGGCGGTCTGCGCGTGTCCGATGAGGCGACGGTCGAGATCGCGAAGATGGTCCTGATCGGCAAGCTCAACACCGACATCGTGCTGCGCATCGGTCGACACGGCCAGCCCGCGGTCGGGCTCTCCGGCGATGACGCTGGACTGCTTTTGTGCTCACGGCGCACGGCCGCCGACGGCAAGGACATCGGCTGGGTCGGCCAGGTCGACACGGTCGATCCCGGTGTCATCAAGCACGTCGCCCTTGACTACATCCCCGTCGTGGCTGCGGTCGGTGCCGACGTCGACGGTAACTCCTACAACGTCAACGCGGACGAGGCGGCGGCGGCGATTGCGGTTGCACTCGATGCCGAGCGGGCGATCTTCCTGACCGACGTGCGCGGCTGGCTGCGTGACCCCGCTGATGCGGACAGCCTGATTGCTCAGGCCTCGGTCGCCGAGGTCCTGGAGGCGCTGCCGGAGGTCGACGGCGGCATGCGCCCGAAGCTAGAAGCCTGCGTCGCGGCGGTCAAGGGCGGTGTCGGTGCCGCGCAGATCATCGATGGACGCCTGCCGCACTCGCTGCTACTCGAGCTGTTTACCGATGCCGGCAGGGGCACGCAGGTGACGCTATGAGGAGGGAGCTGCGGGAGCCCGCCTGCGGGCTGCCTGTCCTTGCGAAGCGAGGGTCCTCGCTTCGCGCCTTGTGCCACGTGGTGGGGACGTGCTCGCGACACTATTTTCGGCGCGCCGTGCGGCTGCGGGCGGGGGTGTGATGTGAGCGCTGTGGCTGGTGCTGATGCGTTTTTGACACCGAACTATGCGCGGTTCCCCGTCGAGTTTGTGCGGGGGG
>JBEKBL010000334.1:0-2500 GCA_050015415.1 Solirubrobacteraceae bacterium | reverse complement strand
GCTGCGGTAGCGCCCGGTCGACCGAACGGTGCCGCGCCGATGACCAAACCGGTGCCCCTGCCGATCGTCGAGGACGTCGTCTCCGCCTTCTACCTCCACATGGAGGTCGCCGACCGCCCGGGAGTTCTCGCCCAGATCGCGCAGCACCTGGGCGAGCAGGGCGCGTCGATCAAGTCGGTCGTCCAGCGCGGCCTCGGCGATAACGCCCAGCTCGTCATGGTGATCCACCCGCTGCTCGAGTCGCTGCTGCGCGTGGCGACCAAGGCGATCGCCGAGCTTGATGCGGTGCATGGCCTGCCGCGCGCGATCCGCGTGATCGACGAGGAGTTCGAGTGAGCATCCCCGCGCCGACGCGGTCGGTGAGCCTGATCGAGCGCTTCCGCGACAAGCTGCCGTTCTCCCCGGGCGACCCGATCGTCACGCTGGGCGAGGGATCGACACCGCTTGTCCTCGCCGAGCGGCTGTCCGAGCGCGTCGGTGCCGAGGTTCACCTGAAGCTCGAGGGCCTCAACCCGACCGGTTCCTTCAAGGATCGCGGCATGACCTGCGCAGTTTCGGCAGCGCTGCGCGAGGGAGCTCAGGCCGTGATCTGCGCCTCGACCGGCAACACGGCCGCCAGCGCCGCCGCCTACGCCGCGAAGGCGGGACTGCGCGGGGTGGTGATCATCCCCGACGGCAAAATAGCGACCGGCAAGCTGGCGCAGGCGCTGATGCACGGCGCGCGCGTGATCGCTCTGCGCGGCAACTTCGACCAGGCGCTGGACCTGGTCAGGGCGCTCGCCGAGCGGCACCCGATCGCACTCGTCAACTCGGTCAACGAGTTCCGCCTGCAGGGTCAGAAGACCGCCGCCTTCGAGCTGCTCGACGACCTCGGTGGCCGGCTCGACGCGCTCTGCATACCTGTCGGGAACGCCGGCAACATCACCGCCTACTGGAAGGGCTTCGTCGAGGCCGGCAGCGCGCCACGCATGCTCGGCTTCCAGGCCGCCGGCGCGGCACCGATCGTCAACGGCGCGCCGGTTGCCGAACCCGAGACGGTCGCCAGCGCGATCCGAATCGGCAACCCGGCGCGCTGGGAGGAGGCGATCGACGCGATGCGCGCCTCCCACGGCGCGATCCGCGCCGTCACCGACGATGAGATCCTGTCCGCCTACCGCCTGCTCGCCGCGACCGAGGGCGTGTTCTGCGAGCCGGCTTCCGCCGCGTCGGTCGCAGGTCTCATCAAGTACGGCGCCGAGGGCGCCGAGCGCGTTGCCTGCGTCCTCACGGGCCACGGCCTGAAGGACCCTGACGCCGCGCTCGAGCAGGCCGGCCCGGTCCTGCCGTGCGAGCCCCAGCTGCGCGCGATCGAGCGCGCCGTCCTCGGATAGGTGGCATGACTGGCGCCAGCGTCAGCGTTCGCGTGCCGGCGTCCTCGGCGAACCTCGGACCGGGGTTCGACGCCTTCGCCGCCGCGCTGTCGCCGGTGCTCGAGTTGCGAGTCAGCGAAGCGTCGGAGTTCGCGCTCGAGAGCAACCTGCCACTCCCGGCCGACCGAACGAACCTCGTCGTCCAGGCATTCGAGCGCCTGCTCGCGGCCGATGGCCTGCACTTCGAGATCAGCTCGCAGATACCGCTCAGCGGCGGCCTTGGCTCGAGCGCCGCCGCGATCGTCGCCGGGCTCCTGGCGGCGACGACGATCGCGTCGCTGGACGTCGACGTTCTCGCTCTGGCGACCGAGCTGGAGGGCCACCCGGACAACGTCGCCGCGGCGCTGCTCGGCGGGGTGGTCGTTTGTGCCGATGGTGAGGCGCATCGGATCGATCCTCCGAGCGGGCTCGCTGCGGTGCTCGTGGTTCCCGGCGAGGGCGTCGTCACCGACGATGCCCGCGCCGCTCTGCCGGCGGCGGTCCCCCTGGCGGACGCGGTCTACAACACGGCGCACGGCGCGCTGCTGATGCTCGGCCTCGCGAGCGGCGACTTCGACCTCATCGCGCGCGGCCTGCACGACCGCCTGCACCAGCCCTACCGCGCCTCCCTGTATCCGCGCTCGGCTGACCTCGCGGCGCGCGCCTCAGCGCTTGGCGCGCTTGGCGCCACGATCTCCGGTGCCGGACCGAGCGTGCTCTTCTGGGTCGAGGACGACCGAGCCGACGCCCTGAGCGCGACGCTCGAGGCCGAATCCGCCGGTTGGGCTGACGTGCTCGTGACGTCGTTTGAGCCCGGCGGCGCCGTGGCGGCTTAGATCGTCGCCGTCCGGCTAGGCGCTTAGAGAAGGAGCGGCGGCAGCGGCCGCCGCTTCCTGAGGCTCCAGCCGCGCGAAGTGAAGGCGGTAGCGTCCGACGAGGATCTCGTCACCGTGTGCGAGCGTGCTCCATTCGACACGCTGGCCATTGACGAATACGCCGTTGAGGCTCCGATCGTCGAGCAACCGGACGCCGTCCGGCGCTCTGACGAGCAGCGCGTGGCGCCGTGAAACCGTCGGATCATCGAAGCGCACGTCGGCGGCGAGGCTGCGACC
>JBEKBL010000333.1:0-2505 GCA_050015415.1 Solirubrobacteraceae bacterium | reverse complement strand
CGACCGACTTGCTGTAGCCGACGTAGCCGGCCGGGAACGGCTCGTCGTCGACCCCGCCGATCCCCGCGTCGTATGTCTGCTTGAGCGCCGCACGGTCGAGCGCGTAGTTGATCGCCTCGACGACCCTCGGATCCTGGAACGGCGCCATCGCCGAGTTCACCTCGATGCTCGCCACGGCCAGGCTGGGGACGACCTTGACCTTGAAGCCGGCAGCGATCGCGGCATTCGCGCTCGCGCCGGCAAGGCTCGCAACGTTCACCTGGCCGGTCTGCAGCGCGGCGAGCAGCGTCTCGGGGTCGGTGATCTCGAGCAGGTTGACCTGGGTGATGTGAATGTCCTTGGCGTCCCAGTAGTTCGGGTTGCGAACCAGCGTCGCCGAGGTGTTCGGGACGTAGTTGGTCAACTCGAACGGGCCCGCCCCGTCCGGCTGGGTCGAGATTCCGGCGGCGTTCGTCGCGATCGCCTTCGGGCTGACCATCTCGCCCGTCTTGCCCGCGAGGCGCAGCGGCAAACCGTAGTCGAGCGCGTTGAGGTTGAACTTGATCGTGTACGGGCCGAGGATCGTGATCGACTTGATCGTCGAGAGCTGCGCCGCGATCTCCGAGGTCGGCTGCTGACCGCGGAGAATGTTTGCCTTGACCGCGTCGGCGTTGAACGGCGCGCCGTCGGTGAAGGTGACGCCCTTGCGCAACGTGAACTCGAGCCCAAGACCGTTGTCGACGAACTTCCACGACGTCGCGAGCGCCGGCTCGACGTCACCCTGCTGGTTGAGCTCGGTGAGCCCGGCGTAGACGAGGCCAAGCGACATGAAGTCGTTCCCGGCGCTCGAGGTGACAGGGTCCCAGGTCGTCGGAAGCGCGATGCCGCCCCAGTTGAGCACCTCAGCCCCGCTCGAGCTCACTGCCGCGCCTGCCGAAGCCGACGCGCCGAGCACGAGCGCTGCGGCGGCCACCAGAGTCAGCGCGAGCCTCCGTCGCCTAGCAAAGACGGCCACGCGGCTGTCCTCCGATCCGACTCCGGTTCCTGCTCTCAATCGTCTGTGCACGTGACAACCTCCACTAAGTTGATATCTATGAGTAAAATTGTTATCTTATAGCGATGCTCATGTCAAACATGAGTACCCGTTATCCAAAGCGACACGACAGGAGCGCAGGTCATGCCAGTCGAGTTCATCGGATTGATCGCCCACCGCCCCGGCTCGGAGCTCCGGATGCTCGAGGGTGGCGCGAGCGTCGACCGCGCCTACGTGCGCCGCTTCGCGCAAGCCCACGAGGACGGCGATTTCGATCGTGTCCTGATTGGCACCTCATCCCTGCTCCCCGAGGGCGCTCAGATCGCCGCCTACGCGGCCGCGAACACCGAGCGGCTGGCCTACCTCGTCTCGCATCGCCCAGGCTTCCGGGCACCGACCGTCGCCGCGCGCGAGCTCGCGACGCTCGACCAGTTCGCAGAGGGGAGAATCGCGGTGCACATCATCAGCGGCGGCAACGATGCCGAGCAGCGCCGCGACGGCGACTTCCTCGAGAAGGACGAGCGGTACGCGCGCACCGACGAGTACCTGGAGGTGGTGCGTCGCGCCTGGACCTCGACGGCGCCATTCGACTACCAGGGTCGCTTCTACCAGGTCGAGGGCTACTCGAGCGGCGTGCGTCCTTTCCAGCAACCCCATCCCCCGATCTACTTCGGTGGCTCCTCGCCGGCCGCCTACCGCGTCGGCGGCAAGCACGCCGACGTCTACGCGCTCTGGGGAGAGCCACTCGCCGAGACCGCCGAGCAGATCGCGAGCGTGGGCGCGGCAGCAGCGGCAGCGGGCCGCAGCGCGCCTCCCAGGATCAGCGTCTCGTTCCGTCCGATCCTCGCAGCGAGCGAGGATGCGGCTTGGGAGCGCGCGCACCGCATCCTCGACCAGACCAAGGAGCAGGTCGCCTCGGCGGCAAGCCTGATCAAACAGCTGCGCCCCGACGGCCAGCGGAGCGCCGGCTCTGAGCGACTGCTCGCCGCTGCCGCCAAGGGCGAGCTGCACGACCGCGCGCTCTGGATGCCGCTCACCCAGGCCGTCGGCGGCGCCGGCAACTCGACCGCCCTCGTCGGCACACCCGAGACGGTCGCCGAAGCGCTGCTCGATTACTACGACATCGGCGTCACGACGTTTCTGATCCGCGGCTACAACCCCTACGACGACGCGGTCGACTACGGCCGCGAACTGATCCCGCGCGTCCGCGCCGAGATCCGCCGTCGCGACGCGGCGACGGCGCCGAGCCTCAGCGCAGCGAGCAGTTAGGTCGCAGCGACCACCCCACTCCCGGAAAGAGAGACCAGCATGCCAGTCGAGTTCATCGGACTCATCAGCACCAGGGACGCCTCCGAGACGCGTATCCGGTCGGGCGCGGCGGTCGACCGCGACTATCTCCGACGCTTCGTTCGGGCGCACGAGGACTCGGACTTCGACCGTGTCCTGATCGGCTATGCGTCCGGGCAACCGGACGGGTTGCAGGTCGCCGCCTA
>JBEKBL010000332.1:0-2508 GCA_050015415.1 Solirubrobacteraceae bacterium | reverse complement strand
CCTCGAGCTGATCGGCCCCGGCGCCGAGGAGCTCTCGGCCGGCGTTCGCAACGCCGGCTGCGTCTTCGTCGGCTGGCCTTCGGCGACGGCCTTCGGCGACTACGTCGCGGGCTCCAACCACATCCTGCCGACGGGCGGCTCCGCGCGCTTCGCCTCCGGCCTGACGCCGGCCCACTTCCGTCGCCAGATGGCCGAGGTCCGCATCACGCCTGAGGCGTTAGGGGAGCTGATCGCGGCCGGCAGCGCGATCGCCGAGGCCGAGGGCTTCCGCCTGCATGCCGAGTCGATGCGCGCCCGCGTCCCAGCGATCGACGACAATCAAGCAACGCCATGACCCGCACTGCCGAGATCAGCCGCAAAACCCGCGAGACGAACGTCGCCCTGAGCCTCACGCTCGAGGGCACCGGCGCTGGCGTGCGCTCGACCGGCGTCGGCTTCCTCGACCACATGCTCGACCTTCTGGCGCGCCACGCACGGCTCGACCTGGACGTCACCGTGACCGGCGACCTCGAAACCGGCGGCCATCACACCGTCGAGGACACGGCGATCGTCCTTGGCCAGGCACTCGATGAGGCGCTCGCCGACCGCGCCGGCATCTACCGCTACGGCTGCGCGATCGTGCCGATGGACGAGGCTCGCGCGATGTGCGCGATCGACATCTCCGGGCGGCCCTTCCTCGCCCTCACGGGCGAGCTCCCATCGGGCAGCACCGGCGGATTCGAGCACGAGCTGCTCGAGGAGTTCTTCCGCGCGCTCGCGAACAACGCGAAGCTGACGATCCACATCGCCCTGGAGGCTCCGGGCAACGCCCACCACATGATCGAGGCAGCGTTCAAGGCGTTCGCTCGTTCACTGCGGGCGGCGGTGGCGTTGGACCCGACGGAGACCGGCGTCCCCAGCACGAAGGGGGTGCTATGAGCATCCGCTTAGCGCCGTCGCCACCTCCGCGGGCGCCCATTGGAGCCGTCATCGGGGTCGTCGACTATGCCATGGGCAATCGACGGTCGGTCGAGAAGGCGCTGGAGCACGTCGGCGCACGCGTCGTCGTCAGCGCTGATCCGGCGGTCCTTGGCTCGTGCTCGGGGCTCGTGCTGCCGGGCGTCGGGGCGTTTCCGCGCGCGATGGAAAGCCTGCGGGCGCTCGGCCTGGATTCGTTCTTGACCGAGCGCGTGAGCTCCGGCGTTCCCGTGCTGGGGATCTGTCTCGGGATGCAGGTTGCTTTTGAGCGCTCCAGCGAGCGCGGCGGCGCAAAGGGTATGGGGATCGTGCCCGGAGCAGTCACTGAGCTAGAGGCGGCGAACCTCAAGCTGCCGCACATCGGCTGGAGCAGGGTTCATTGGAAACGCGACTCGCCGCTCCTGCGCGGCGTCGCGCACGACGTCGACTACTACCACGTGCACAGCTACACCTGCGAGCCCACCCAGCCCGAAGACGTGCTCGGCGTGGCCGAGTACGGAGGGCCTTTCGTCACCGCCGTTTCGCGCGGCTCCTTCACGGGCGTTCAGTTCCACCCCGAGAAGTCGTCGCTTGACGGCCTGCGTCTGCTCGCGAACTTCGTCTCGATCTGCGTCGCAGCGGCGTGAAGCTCTACCCGGCGCTCGACATCCTCGACGGTCAGGTCGTGCGCCTCGCGCAGGGCGACTTCGACCGCAGCACCACTTACGCGGTCGACCCCGTCGGCGCGGCCGAGCGGTGGGCGAAGGCAGGCGCTGACCGCCTCCACATAGTCGATCTCGACGGAGCCCGAGCCGGTCACCCTGTCAACCTCGACAGCGTGCGAGCGATCGTCCAGGAGACCGGCCTCGAAGTCCAGGTGGGCGGCGGCCTGCGCTCAATTGAGGCGATCGACGCGGCGTTGGCGGCCGGAGCGGGCCGCGTGATCATCGGTACCGCGGCGTTCAACGACCCCTACCTGCTCACCGCGGCGCTCGAGCGCCACGGCACGAAGATCGCTGTATCGGTTGACGCCCGCAAGGGGATCGTCGCCACCTCGGGCTGGCTCGAAGCGACCGATCTCCAAGCCCTCGACGCGGTACGCGCGCTCGACAACCGCGGTGTGTCGACGATCATCTACACGAGCGTCGACCGCGACGGCATGCTGGCCGGGGCGGACCTCGACGCGGTGCGGACCGTTGCAAGTGCTGCGCGCGGCGAGCTCATATATGCAGGGGGCATCGGCTCGCTCGACGACCTTCGAGCGCTCGCGCAACTCGAAAGCCCCCAGCTTGCCGGCGTGGTGATCGGCAAGGCGCTCTACGAAGAGCGCTTCACGCTGGCTGAGGCGGCCGCGGCGCTGTGCACCTGAAGCGCGTCATCCCGTGTCTCGACGTCGACGGCGGGCGTGTCGTCAAGGGCACGCGCTTTCTCGACCTGCGCGACGCCGGCGACCCGGTCGAGCTGGCGGTTCTCTACGACTGCAGCGGCGCCGACGAGCTCGTCTTCCTCGACATCACTGCGACGCACGAGAAGCGCGAGACGATCGTCGAGCTGGCGCGGCGCACGGCCGAC
>JBEKBL010000331.1:0-2517 GCA_050015415.1 Solirubrobacteraceae bacterium | reverse complement strand
GGCCAGCCAGTTCTCACCAACGCCGATGTCGACCCCGAGCGGCGGGTCGAGCTCCCAGGCGCCGACCATCTCGCTCGTGATCAGGCTCGCCACCTCGTCGCTCTCCTCCGGCGGTCCCTCGATCATCAGCTCGTCGTGGATCTGAAGGATCAGCCGCGAGCGTAGGCCGGCGAGCGCCGCGTGAGCGCGGACCATCGCGACCTTGATGATGTCGGCCGCCGTCCCCTGGATCACCGTGTTGACCGCAAGGCGCTCGCCGAGAGAGTGCTGCTGGCGGTTGCGGGCCCGCAGCTCGGGGATCGGGCGGCGACGGCCCAGCAGGGTTGTCACGTAGCCCTGCTCGATCGCCTGAGCGATCGTCCGCTCGATGAACTCGCGCACCGCCGGGAAGCGCTCGAAGTAGGTCGCGATGAACGCCGCGGCCTCCTCGCGCGGGATCTGCAGGCGGTCCGCAAGCCCGAAGTCGGTCAGACCGTAGGCGATGCCGTAATTGATCATCTTCGCCTTGGAGCGCATGCCGGCGTCGATCTCGTCCGGCTCGACCTGGAAGACCTGGCACGCGGTGGCGCTGTGGACGTCCTCGCCGCGACGGAATATCTCCTTCAGCACAGGCTCATCGGCCAGCTGTGCGAGCACGCGCAGCTCGATCTGCGAGTAGTCGGCACAGACGAGCAGGTCGCCGGGCGCTGCGACGAAGCAGGCGCGGATCTCACGCCCGAGCGGCGTGCGGATCGGAATGTTCTGGAGGTTGGGGTTCGTCGAGGAGAGCCGTCCGGTGCTCGCCACGGTCTGCAAGAAGGTCGTGTGCAGGCGGGACTCCCCGTCGACCTGACCTGGCAGCGGCTCGAGGTAGGTCTTGATCAGCGTCGATAACTCGCGCCAGCGTTCGATCATCGGCACGATCTCGTGCTCGGAGCGGATCGCAGCAAGGACGCGGGCGTCGGTCGAGAAGCCGGTCTTGCCGCGGCGCTTGCGTGACAGCCCGAGGTGCTCGAAGAGAATCGCGCCGAGCTGCTGTGGCGAGCCGATCACGAACTCCTCCCCCGCCGCCGCGAAGATCGCCTGCTCGAGCGTGCGGATCTCCTGCGCAACCCGTCCGCCGACCTCGTTTAGGCCGGGAACATCGAGGCGCACTCCCGCGAGCTCCATCTCGCGCAGCACGCCGACGAGCGGCAGCTCGACGTTCGCCATCAGCCCGTCGAGATCGCGCTCGGTCAGCTCGGGCCGCTGCAGGTCGGTCAGCGCTCGCACCGCCTGCGCGTCGCCGGCGCTGCTCGGCGCCAGCGCTATGCCGCGGTCCTCGCAGAGCTCCGCGAGCGGATAGCCGCGACGCGCGGGGTCGAGCAGATAGGCGGCGAGCATGGTGTCGTGCTCGAGCAGCGGCGGCACGGCCCCGAGCGACTTGGCGTCGTGGGTCGTGATGGGGTGCGTCGCCACGGCACCGACCAGGGCGGCGGGCTCGGTGACCTCGCCGGCCAGCACCTCTGCGGCGGTCGCGACGCCGAAGCTCCATGCCGGGTCCTCGCCGAACAGCGCGCCCTCGGGGACCTCTGGTGGGCGCACCGCGATCGCGAGCTCGCCTTCACCGAGCGCGGTCAGCTGCGCAATCGTGACCTGCCGCGCCTTCAGCACTGGAGGCTCCGTCGCGATCGCGGTCGGGTCAGACCCTGCGATCGCCTCCTCCAGGCGGCGCAGCGGATCGCGCAGCTCGTAGCGGCGGAACGCGTCGCGGAGCGCCGTCATGTCGGGCTGGCCGGCATGTATCTCGGCAACGTCGAGCTCGACGGGCAGGTCGCGCTGCATCGTCGCCAGCTGCTTGGAGACGAGCGCGTCGCTGCGGTGGGCGATCAGGTTGGCGCGGCGCTTCTCGCCGCTCACCTCATCGACCCGGTCCAGCACGGCCTCGAGCGAGCCGAAGCGTTGCAGCAGCTCGGCGGCAGTCTTCTCCCCGATACCGGGAATGCCGGGGATGTTGTCGGATGTATCGCCCTTGAGCCCGTAGAAGTCGGGGATCAGCTCAGGGCCGATGCCGTAGCGCTCGAGCACCGCGGCGCGGTCGTAGAGCTTCGTCTCGGTGATCCCGCGCGCGGTCGCCATCACCCTGACGAGCCCGGCCTCGTCTACGAGCTGGAAGGCGTCGCGATCGCCGGTGACGATCATCACCGGTATCCCCTGGCTGCGAGCCCGCTCAGCGAGCGTCGCGATGACGTCGTCGGCCTCGTAGCCCTCGACGCGCGCGTTGCGATAGCCGAAGGCCTCCACCAGCGGATTGAACGCCGGCCACTGCTCGCGCAGCAGGTCCGGGCGCGACTGGCGGCCGGCCTTGTACTCGGCGTAGATCTCGTTGCGTCCGGAGCTGCCGGCGTCCCACGCGACCACGGTCGGCTCAACCCCGTGCTCGGTTATCAGCTTCACCAGCATTGAGGCAAAGCCGAAGATCGCGTTCGTCGGCTCGCCGGCAGAGGTTGCGATGGCCTCAGGCAGCGCGAAGAATGCCCGGTAGACAAGGCTGTTGCC
>JBEKBL010000330.1:0-2523 GCA_050015415.1 Solirubrobacteraceae bacterium | reverse complement strand
CAACTGTCGAAGCTGACGCGCGTTTCTGCTACACCTTGCTTAGCGATGTCTGCCGCCGGCAACCGATTCGACGTAACGCCGCCCCGCGGCGCGCTGCCGGCTGCCGGCTATCGCTGCTACGCCTGGTCCTGGCGATTTAGCTAGGCGCCCGGACCTGCGCCCGCCTGGGCGCTTGCTGCTCCGACAAGGGCTCTCACGGGCCGGGCGCCGTCATCACCGCGCAACGCTTCATTCACGCGTTGCGCAACCCGGCAATAAGCTTTCTGCGACCTTGAAAGGACCAAGCTGATGATGATCGTGATGAAACCGACGGCGAGCGAGGAGGAGATCGCTCACGTCGTCGCGCGCGTTGAGAGCGTTGGTGCGCGCGTCCATATTTCGAAGGGCGAAGAGGTGACGGTGATCGGCGCGATCGGCGACCGAGAGCACGTCGCGCGGCTCGAGCTCGAGGGCGCCCCCGGCGTCGCGCAGGTCGTCCCGATTCTCAAGCCGTACAAGCTCTCGTCCTCGCAGCTGCGCCCGAGCGGCGAGCGCTCGGTGTTCGAGATCGGTGGGCGGCGGATCGGCGGCGGCAACTTCGCCCTGATCGCCGGGCCGTGCACCGTGGAGTCGCGTGAGCAGCTGCTCGATACGGCCCGCGCGGTCAAGGACGGCGGCGCGACGATGCTGCGTGGCGGCGCCTACAAGCCGCGGACGTCCCCATACGCGTTCCAGGGACTGGGGCAGGAAGGGTTGCGGCTGCTCGCCGAGGCCAAGGCGGAGACGGGTATGCCGATCGTCACCGAGCTGATGGACGTGCGCGACATCGAGGCCGTTGGCGAGGTCGCTGACGTGGTCCAGGTCGGTGCTCGCAACATGCAGAACTACACGCTGCTCTCGGAGATCGGGCGCAGCGGTCTGCCGGTCCTTTTGAAGCGAGGCCTGTCGGCGACGCTCGAAGAGCTGCTGATGGCGGCGGAGTACGTGCTGAAGGAGGGCAACGAGCAGGTGATCCTCTGCGAGCGCGGCATCCGCACGTTCGAGACCGCGTACCGCTTCACGCTCGACCTGATGGCGGTGCCCACGCTTCAGCGGCTTTCGCACCTGCCGGTCGTCGTCGATCCGAGCCACGCCGCGGGACGGCGCGATCTCGTCGGCCCGCTGTCGCTGGCGGCGGCGGCCGTTGGCGCCGACGGGATCATCGTCGAGGTCCACCCGAACCCGGAGGAGGCGATCTGCGACGGACCGCAGCAGCTCCGCCTCGAGGACTTCGCCGAGTACGCGTCGCTCGTCGAGCGGGCCGCCCAGATCGCGGGCAAGGCTTTCTCCAACGCGTGAACGTAGGCATCGTCGGCGTCGGGCTGATCGGGGGATCGATCGGCCTCGCGCTGCGCCAGCGCCTTGGCGCGTCGGTGACGGGCTGGGACCCGGCCGCGGACGTGCGCGAGGAGGCCCTCCGGCTGGGGGCGATCAGCGCCGTCGCCGCTAGCGCTGCCGGGGCGGCGCGCGACGCGGAGCTCGTCTTCGTCGCGGCGCCGGTCAGCGCCCTCGCTGAGGCGATCGATACGGTCCTTCTCGCCGCCGGCAGCGACTGCGCGGTGAGCGACGTCGGCTCGACCAAGCGCGAGCTGATCGCCGGACGCAGCGACGAGCGCTTCATCGGCGGCCACCCGCTCGCGGGTGCCGAAACCTCCGGCGTCGAGCACGCCCGGGCCGACCTGTTCGACGGCGCAACGTGGTATCTGACGCCGGGGCCCGGGACCTCTGGCGCGCTGTATGAGCGCCTGCACAAGGCGCTCGCCGGCATCGGCGCCAAGCCGACGGCGATCGATGCCGCCGACCACGACCGCGTGATGGCGAGCGTGTCGCACCTGCCGCACGTGTTTGCGAACGTACTCGTCGCCCAGGCCGCGCGGGCGCTGTCAGGTGAGCACGTGCCGGCGACCGGACCGAGCTTCCGCGACGCGACACGCGTGGCCGGTGCGAGCGCGACGATCTGGCCGGACATCTACCTGTCCAACCGCGAGGCGCTGATGGCGCTGATCGACGAGGCGCAGGGCCGTCTGACCGAGGTGCGAGACGCGCTCGCGGGCGCTGATCGCGGTGCGATCGAGCGCTGGAACGAGGCGGCGCGCCTCGACCGCGAGGCACTGCTCGGAGCGAGTCTCGCCGGTGGTGCGGTCTACGAGTTGCGCGCCGCTGTCACGGACCGGCCGGGGGTCGTCGCCGAGATCGCGCTGGCGCTCGGGCGATCCGGCATCAACATCGTCGACATGGCGCTGTCACCCGCCCCGGATGGCAACCAGGGCGTCGTGGCACTCTGGATTCAGGGCGAGGATCAGGCCGACCGCGCGGTCGCTCTGGTCAGCGAGCTCGGGATCCCCGTGGCACGCGCATGAGCACGACGGCCGTCGCGCGCGTCGAGCCGCTCGCATCGCCGCCGGACGCGGTGGTGCGCGTGCCCGGCTCGAAGAGCATCACCAACCGCGCGCTGCTGTGCGCGGCGCTGGCGTCGGGGACGAGCGTTCTGCGCGGCGCGCTGTT
>JBEKBL010000329.1:0-2537 GCA_050015415.1 Solirubrobacteraceae bacterium | reverse complement strand
CGACCTGCTTTGCCTCGGCCTCCGTCAGGCCCTTGAGCTGGTAGTAGAGCGAAAGCTCTTCCTTCTCCTCCTCGGGGTGCTTTTCGACCTCGGCGCGCTCATGTGCGAGATTGGCAGCGGCAACCTCGCTGGTCGAGCGCTCGGCAAGGTACGCGCCGACGGCCATCGACAGCGCCGAGGCGATCGCGCCGAACAGTCCGGCGGTCAGGACGACGTGAGAGCCGCCGGTCGCACCGGAGACGCCCGCGACGATGCCGAATACCGCGGCGAGGCCGTCGTTCGCGCCGTAGATCGCGCCGGGGATCCAGCCGGTGCTCGAGCGATGCCAGGTCTCGCGCTTGGCGAGTCGTGTCAGGCGCGCCTCGATCGCAGCGGTCCGCGGATCCTCGGGCGCGTCGCCTTCTCGCAGCTGGCCGAGCGCGACAGTGTGCTGCTCCTCCTCGACCTTGATCTGGTCGAGCAGCTCGTCGGTCGCAGCGTCGCCTGTCGGCTGCTCCTCGATCTGGGACGCGATGTCTCGCTCCATCGCCTCCTGGCGCGCGAGCAGCTTGTCCAGCGGAGCGATCCGAGCCTGCAGGCGCCGCCACGTAGGCAGCACCACGGTGCGCTCGTCGGGCGCCTCGATTCCGAGCTCCCGCATGCGCGCCTGAAGGCGGTCACGATGGCTGGTCTCCACCGCGGCGAGCCGACGGAGGACCTCGGCGCGCCGGGGATCGCTCTCACGGCGTGCGATCAGCTCGTAGACGATGCTTGCTTGGACCTCGTCACGCCACGCATCGAGTAGTCGCTCGCTAACGGCGGCAGGCACCTTGCCCGCCGCCTCGCCGTCGCGGCCGGTGGTGGGCGCTCCAGTCAAGCGGTCTCGCTCAAACGGCTGTCGTGGCGAGTCGCTCGCCTGACTGACCGTCCCCGCTGGCAGCGAGACCGGCGACGATCGGGGTGCCCGAGCGGGCGCGCTTGCGCTCAGCGACAGCACCGCGTACGGCTTCCCAATCGATGTCCTTGAAGTTGTGCATCGGGCAGTACTTCGGGCCGCACATCGAGCAGAACTCGGCCGACTTGAAGTAGTCGTCGGCAAGCGTCTCGTCGTGCATCGCCTGCGCCGTCTCCGGGTCGAGCGCGAGTTCGAACTGGCGCTTCCAGTCGAAGCTGAAGCGGGCCTTCGACAGCTCGCGGTCCCACTCCGCCGCCCGGCGGTTGCCGCGCGCGAGGTCGGCCGCATGCGCGGCGATGCGGTAGGCGATCAGGCCCTGCTTGACGTCCTCAGAGTTCGGCAGCCCGAGGTGCTCCTTCGGTGTCACGTAGCAGAGCATCGAGGTGCCGTGCCAGCCGACGATCGCCGCGCCGATCGCGCTCGTGATGTGGTCGTAACCCGGCGCAATGTCGGTGACGAGCGGGCCGAGCGTGTAGAACGGCGCTTCGTGGCACAGCTCCTGCTGCTTGCGGACGTTCATCTCGAGCTGATCGAGCGGGATGTGTCCGGGTCCTTCGACCATCACCTGGACGTCGCGCTCCCAAGCCCGCAGCGTCAGCTCGCCGAGCGTCTCGAGCTCCGCGAACTGTGCGGCGTCCGAGGCGTCAGCGATCGAGCCGGGGCGCAGGCCGTCTCCGAGCGAGATCGACACGTCGTGGCGGGCGCAGATCTCGAGGATGTCGTCGAAGCGCTCGTAGAGCGGGTTCTCGGCCATGTGCGCGACCATCCAGCGGGCGAGGATGCCGCCGCCACGGGAGACGACGCCGGTCACGCGGTGCTGGCAGAGCGGCAGGTGCTCGAGCCGGACACCGGCGTGGATCGTCATGTAGTCGACGCCCTGCGCCGCCTGATGGGCGATGTTCTCGACGAGCACGTCCCCGCTGAGGTCCTCGATCGAGCTGACGCTCTCGAGCGCCTGATAGATCGGGACCGTGCCAATCGGCACACTCGCGGCGTCGATGATCGCCTCGCGCGTCGCGTCGATCCGCTTGCCAGTCGAGAGGTCCATCACGGTGTCAGCGCCCCAGCGCTCGGAGACCGTCAGCTTCTCGACCTCCTCGGCGAGCGACGAGCTGGTCGGTGAGTTGCCGATGTTCGAGTTGATCTTCACGCGGGCCTTGAGGCCGATCGCCATCGGATCGAGCGCGCGGTGATGGACGTTGGCGGGGATGATCATGCGCCCGCGCGCTACCTCGTCGCGAATCAGCTCGCGCGGCAGCTCCTCGCGCTCGGCGACTCGCTCCATCTCCGGCGAGACGATGCCTTTGCGCGCGAGGTGCATCTGCGTGCGGCACTCGGCGCCCTGCTCGAACGTGCTGCGGTGCTCTGCTGGCATCTCAACTCCCTTCGCTGGCATGATCCAGATCAGGTCAAACGGGTCGGCGCGTGGCGCCCTCTCAGCCCCGCGGGGGACTCCCCGGATCGCTAGCCCGCGATGCTAGCGCCTCGCCGTGCCGGACCAGCGCCTGCGCCGCGTACCAGCCGAGCCGCGCCGGTGGCGAGCCAGGATCGAACCACGCAACCTCTGCGATCTCCACAGGGTCGCGAATGACGTCACGCGCAG
>JBEKBL010000328.1:0-2545 GCA_050015415.1 Solirubrobacteraceae bacterium | reverse complement strand
ACCGGTTACCGCGACGCTCACGCGCTCGCCGGTTCGTTCGCGAGCGCCAGCGTCAGGCGGACCGCGTCGCCGACGCCCGCGATCGAGCGCAGCTCGCCGTCGGCGATCTTGACGCCGAAGCGGTCCTCGAGCGCGGTCACGAGCTCGACCAGCTCCAGCGAGTCGATGTCGAGATCGCGCCATTCGGTGTCCATCGTCGCCTCGTCGGCGCCCGGCACCTTGAGCTCGGCGAGCTCCGCGCGAACGCCCTCGAGGACCTGCTCTTCAGTCAGCTGTGCCATCACGTGCTCCTTGTTTTGACGTTTTGGGCTTGCCGGCGCGCGTCGATCGCAGGGCCGTCCTTCCACGAGCTCACCCCGGCGCCCCAGACGAACCCGGCCCCGAAAGCGACCATCGCGACGAGCGCACCCGCAGGGAGGCGGCCCTCGCGCTGAGCGGCGGCGAGCCCGAGCGGGATCGACGCGGCCGAGGTGTTCGCGGTCAGCTCGACGTTAAACGAGACGCGCTCGTGCGGCACGCCGAGCGCATCCGCGACCGCGGCAACGATTCGCGCATTCGCCTGGTGGGGCACGATGAGGTCAATGCCGGCTGCGTCGATCCCGAGCCGCTCGAGCAGTCGCTCGCTCGCCTCGGTCATCCGCGCGACGGCATGCCGGTAGACCTCCTGGCCGGCCATCCGCAGCAGCGGTCGCTCCCGCTCGGCGTAGAGCAGCGGCGCCAGCTCGGCGTCGTAGCCGAACTCGAAGCCGGCGATGCCGAGGCCCTCGTTGATCGGTCCGACCAGCGCCGCTCCTGCGCCGTCGCCGAACAGAACGCCCGTCGCGCGGTCGTCGTGATCGGTGATCCGCGACAGCGCCTCCGCGCCAACCACCAGCACGTGGCGCGCGCGCCCGCTCTCGACCAGCGCGGCTGCCTGGTCGAGGCCGTATAGGAACCCCGCGCATGCGGCGTTGATGTCGACGACGCCGGCGTGCTCGGCGCCAAGCTTTGCCGCAACGGCGGGGGCGAGGCCGGGTGTGAGCTGGTCCGGCGTGATCGTCGCGACGATCACGCGATCGACTTCGCCCGCCTCCTTGTCCGCGTCGCGCAGCGCCGCCGCGCAGGCGCTGGTCGCGAGGTCGGCGAGCGTTTCGTCTCCTGCGAGCCAATGCCGCTCGCGGATTCCGGTGCGCCTGACGATCCACTCATCGTTCGTGTCGAGGTGCTCGACGAGGTCGGCGTTGGTGACCACGCGTGGCGGCAGCGCGTCGCCGATGCCGAGGATCCCGGGTTTCACTGGACGGGAACCGTCCGCTTCACGAGGCCGGTCAGGATCCGGCCCGGCCCGAGCTCGATGTACTCCTCGACCCCGAGCTCGTGGAAGGCGAGCAGCGTCTCACGCCAGCGGACCGGCAGCAGCAGGTTGTCGGCGAGCTGTCGCTGCGGGTCGGTGAATGGGGTGACCGTGCTGTTCGAGTACACCGGGATTCGCGGCTCGCGGAATGCGGTGCGCTCGAGCGCGGCGCGTAGGCGCTCGGCTGCCGGCGCCATCAGCGGCGAGTGGAACGCCCCGCTCACGTCCAGTCGTTGCGCCCGCGCCCCGGTTTCCTCCTTGGCACGCTCCTCCGCCTGGGCGAGGGCAGCGACCGGACCCGCAAGCACGAGCTGGCCGGGGGAGTTGTCGTTCGCCACGATCAGCTCGAGGCTGGCGGCAAGCTGGGCGATCGCCTGCGGGTCGCCCTTGAGCATCACGGTCATGCCGCTCGGCGTCAGCGCTGCGGCCTCCGCCATCGCGCTCGCACGCTCGTCGACGAGCTCGAGCGCCGGCTCGAAATCAACCGCTCCTGCCGCGACGAGGGCGGCGTACTCGCCGAGCGAATGACCCGCCGCGACGATGCCCTCAGGCTGTTCGAGCTGCCAGCGGGCCACCGAGCAGAGAAACACGGCCGGCTGCTGGTAGCGCGTTCCCTCGGCCAGCCGCTGGAAGGGGTCGTAGTCCAGCAACTCGAGGCCAAGGCGAATCGCCGGCGCATCACGCAGGCCGTCGGCCATGTCTTCACTGTGGCTTCCCTGACCGGGGAAGATGAGTGCCGCCCGTGCCATCCCACCTCAGCAGACCCTATTTCCCGGCGCCGGTTGCAGAGGTTTGACGCGCTGGGCCGATCTGTCAACTGTCTTGGCGATGCCGGCGGGGTGGAGGATCACCGCGAGCTCCCCTTTTTTGCGTGCTCGGTGCTTCCTGCCGCTAGTCGAGTGCCTTCCCCGGGAAGGTGTAGTAGACGGCTGTCAGCCCGCACAGGGCCAGGCTGACCGTCGCGTTGACGAACGCCAGCGCCACCGCGGCGATGTACACGAGCAGTCCCGCGCCGTTGCGTCGGATCAGGTAGCCGACATGGCGCTCGGCTATGCGCGCGGTGAAGAGATCCCCGCGCGTGGCCACTAGATATGTGGCGAAGAACGAGACCGACATCGCGAGCAGCGTTCCGGCGTAGACCGCAGCAGCGACGTGCTGGTCAGACGGCGCACTCAAGTGTCCCGCGAGCAGGCTCGTCGGGAACGGGATCAG
>JBEKBL010000327.1:0-2549 GCA_050015415.1 Solirubrobacteraceae bacterium | reverse complement strand
GACCACGACGGTTGGGACTCGGCACTCATCTCATCGAGCGGTACCCCGCGTCCCGCCTATTACGCAGTCGCCGACGTCCTCGCAGGGATGGGCGTCAGGCCCGACTGTGCCATGTCGAGCGCGCCGCCGACCTGCGCTGCTGCGTCGCCCGCGGCCGGCTAGCGTCGCGAGCGGGCCGGCATGTGCGAGGCTTCACCGCGTTGAAGCGCTTACCGCGAACACTGCTCGCGCTGCTTTGCACGATCGGATCGCTGTTCGCGGCGCCGGCGCTTGCCGGCGCGCACCCGCTCGTCGGGATCGGCGAAAACAACACGCCGTTCCTCAGCGACCCGCGCTTCCTTGCGCTTGGGATAACGCAGGTTCGCGATGACATCGCCTGGAACGCCCTGTCGGTGCCGCGCGCCCGGGCAAACCTTGCAGCGTGGCTGACCGCGGCTCAAGCCGACGGGCTGACGCCGCTGATCACCTTCGACCATGTGGTTGGCAGCGTCCGCACCCAGCAAAGGCTTCCATCGGTCGCCCAGTTCAGCAGCGCTTTCTTGCGGTTCCGCAAGCTCTACCCGTGGGTGACGGATTTCGAGACCTGGGATGAGGCGAACTTCTATCTCGAGGGCACCGCTTTCAATCCCAAGCGCGCGGCGCAGTTCTACCTCGCCCTGCGCCGGGACTGTCCGAGCTGCACGATCCTCGCCTCGGACCTGCTCGACGTCCCCAAGACAGAGGCCGTCCCGATGGTCAAATGGGTCGACGCGTTCATTCGCTACGCGCACACGCAGCCGGCCTACTGGGGACTCAACAACTACTTTGGCGCCAACCGCCTCGAGGCAGGGACGACCGAGCAGCTGCTCCACGCCGTCAAAGGCAAGATCTGGTTCGCCGAGACCGGAGGGATCGTGTCGCGCGACAACGGCTCCACGGTGGGCTTCACTCAGGGCGCCCAGCACGCGGCGAAAGTCGACCGGTTCATCCTCGGCACGCTCGCCCGGCTGAGCCCGCGAATCCAGCGCGTGTACCTCTACGAATGGAACGCCCAGACCTCGCACGACAAGTGGGACTCGGCGTTGATCTCCTGGACCGGCGTGCCGCGGCCGGCCTACGACGTGCTCGCCAACACGCTCGACTCCTGGGGCATCGCACCGAACTGCACGATCTCGACGGTGCCGCCAGCGTGCGCCACGGTCGGCGGCCCCGCTGGCGCACTGCTGCGTTTCTAGATGATCTTGATCGCCATGCAGTACGCGGAGGCGACGAGCGTCGCAGCCTGCAAGCGTCGGCTTGCGCTGAGCGACGCAGGAAGCAGCGCCCACATGCCGTACCAGGGCAGCAGCCAGGCGCTGCACGCAAGCAGCGCCAGCGTTGCCCAGGCGTAGCAGTCGAGCCACCAGGCACCGCGCCAAGCGCGCCACAGGGCCATAAGCGTCGCTACCGCGAACAGCGCGATGAACACCAGGCGAATGCTCTCGGGCAGCAGGTAATGGGTCGCCGAGCCGCTCCCGGCGACCCGCCCGACGCCGAGCAACATCGAGACCTCCGCGGGCACGCTGTGCTTGGCGACCTCGCGCTGCTCGCTCTCAAGCGCCTGCCAGAGGCCGGAGAGATGCGTTCCGAAGACCGCGAACGACACGGCTGCGACCAGCACCGCACCGGCTAGCAGCCAGATGAAGAGCTCCTTGCGGCGCTTCGCGCCAAGCAACGCGAAAGGGATCACGAGTCCCGCAGAGGCCTTCAGCGCCAGCGCGCCGACCAGCGACATGCCGGCAGCTCGCTCGCGGGCGCTGATCAGCCAGAGCGCGGCAGCGGCGATCAGTGCGCCGAACAGGGCGTCGTTGTGGGCACCGGCGACCGCGAACACGAGGACGAGTGGGTTGAGGCCGTAAAGCGCGACGGTGATCTTCGGCGTGCGGCCGAGCAGTCGCGACGTCCGCCACAGGACAGCGATCGTGGCGAGGCTCGCCGCGGCCGCCACGAGCTTCAATGCCCACAGGCCAGCGGCGATGCCGAGCGGCACGAGGGCGTAGGTGAGCAGCGTGAACAACGGGCCGTAGGGAGTCGTCACCGTGTGCCAGCCGAGGTAGGGATAGATCGCGTCCCCCGGCGCGGCGTTGGCCGTGAAGCTGTACGGACTCAGACCATGGAGGACGCCAAGCCGAGCGAAGCCGAGGTAGCCGAACACGTCGCTCGAGAGCAGTGGCGGCGCGAGCAGCGCGGCGAGATCGGCGAGTACGACGGCGATCCATATACGTCGCGCCGGGAGCGCCCTCGCGCACGCGACGACAAGCAGATAGCAACCGAAGACCCCGAGCGCAAGCCCTTCCAGCACACCGTGCCGGGTGGTAAAGCCGAACGGCTGCAGCGGACCGGCGAGCCAGCCGGGGAAGCGGTGCTCGCCCGACGGGACGTAGCTGGACGGTGCGGACGCGGCATTGGCTCCAAGCAGGAAAAGACAGACCACGAGCCCGCTGAGACCGACGCTGCCGAATCCGCGGATGACGGCCTGCTCGCCGCCGTAGGACCGTCCACGCGCGCCGGCGCCGGGCAACTCGGAATCG
>JBEKBL010000326.1:0-2559 GCA_050015415.1 Solirubrobacteraceae bacterium | reverse complement strand
CCGCCCAGGACTGGGTTTCAGCGTTCGAGAAACCGTAGACGAGTGCGAACAGCCCCCCGGATCCGGTGAGCAGGCCGGGAAGATCGAGCCGCGCTCGCTCGGGATCGCTGCGATTGACGAGGAGGCGCAGCGCAAAGATCGCCGTGGGCACGGCGATCACCAGGTTGACGTACAGGCAGAAGCGCCAGGACAGGATCTGGGTAAGCGCCCCGCCGAGCAGCAGACCAATCGACGCGCCGCCGCCGGCGATCGCACCGAAGATCCCGAACGCCTTGGGTCGGTCCGGGCTGTCGGCGAAGGTCAAAGTCAGCAGTCCCAGCGCGGACGGGGCCAGCAGTGCGCCGAACATGCCCTGAAGCGCCCGCGCAGCCACCAGCGTGTCGTAGGAGGTGGCCAGCCCGCCGATCGCTGAGACGATCGCAAAGCCACTGAGCCCGGTGATGAACGTCCACTTGCGTCCGAACAGATCGCCGAGCTTGCCGCCCAACAGCAGCAGGCTGCCGAACGCCAGCGCGTAAGCGGTGACGATCCACTCCCGGTCACTGGTGGAGAAGTGGAGGGCCCGCTGGGCAGAGGGCAGAGCGATGTTCACGATCGTCGAGTCGAGCACCACCATCAGCTGCGCGGTGCCGAGGAGCGCAAGAATCGCCCAGCGGTTGGGCTCGGCGGGCGCTCCGGCGGCGGGTGTCATCGGACCGGATGTCTGATTGCTGTCAGGCACGACGACCTCCGAGAGTTGGTGCACGCGCTGAAGTCAGGTCGTGCTGCCGGCCCGGCCGACCCCGCGGGATGCCCTCGAAAACCAACAGTACTCCGCGATCGCGATCGGGCGAGCTGCACGGCAGCACTGGGCCGGGCTATCTAGACTGATGCCACGGGTGGACGCGCTCTTTCTCATCGCCTCATGGACCGTCACGCCGGTACGGCGCGAAGAGCTCCTACGTGCGTTGTCGGGGCTCCTCGGGGACGTCGCCGCGAAGCAGCCCGGCTTCGTCGCGGCCGAGCTTTTCGAGAGCTCCGACGCGCACTCGGTGATCGTGCGAATCCAGATGCGAACGGTCGAGGATCGCCAGCGCCTCGAGGAGCTACCCGAGCTGCGAAGCGCACTTCACGATCTGCGCCAAATTGCGCAAAGCCACGATCAGCGCTACCGGCTCGTCGAGAGCTTCGGCGACAGCGGCGGCGCGTAACCGACGGCGCCCGTGGCGGGTGACGGCCGACCGGCCTTAGGGGTACGGTCCTGACGTGCTCGGTCTGCCTGCCGGCGTGACGCTGTGCCTGTTCGATCTCGACGGCGTACTGACACAGACTGCCAAGGTGCACGCGCTCGCTTGGAAGCAGATGTTCGACGCCTACCTGCAAAGCCAGGCAGCCGAGAGCGGCGAGGATTTCGTCGCCTTTGACGCGACGTGCGATTACAACGAGTACGTCGACGGCAAGCCGCGCGCCGACGGCGTGCGGTCGTTCCTCGACTCGCGCGGCATCGACCTGCCCGTCGGAAGCCCGGACGACGCTCCCGATGCGACGACGATCAACGGCTTGGGCAACCGCAAGACCGAGATCGTCCTCAGGATGATCCGCGAGGACGGCGTCGATCCATACGACGGCTCGGTCCGCTACGTCAAAGCGGTGCGCGATGCCGGCCTGCGGCGCGGCGTCGTCTCATCGAGCGCCAACTGCCGCGAAGTCCTGGCGGCGGCCGGCATCACCGACCTGTTCGAGGAGATCATCGACGGCCACGTAGCCGAGGCCGAGCAGCTCAAGGGCAAGCCGGCGCCGGACACCTACCTCGCCGGAGCACGCGCCGCCGGCGTGGCGCCTGCGCACGCGGCAGTCTTCGAGGACGCGCTGGCGGGCGTCGAGGCAGGGCGGGCGGGGAAGTTTGCGATTGTGATCGGGGTCGATCGGGTCGGGCAAGCCGATGCACTGAAAGCGCATGGAGCGAACATCGTCGTACGGGACCTCGCCGAGCTGCTCGACGCCCCTTGATCCTTCATCCATCGTTCCCTGTCGAGCCGTGGGCCGTTCGCGAAACGGGGCTCCTGCTCGACAGCCTCGCTCAAACAGAGTCCGTGTTCGCGCTTTCGAACGGGCACATCGGGCTGCGCGGGAACCTCGATGAGGGCGAGCCGTTTGGCTTGCCGGGCACCTACCTGGCGGGCTTCTACGAGATGCGGCCGCTGCCCTACGCCGAGTCCGCTTACGGCAACCCGGAGGCCGGGCAGACGATCGTCAACGTGACGAACGGAAAGATCATTCGGCTGCTGGTCGAGGACGAGTCGTTCGACGAGCGCTACGGCGAGCTGCGAAGCCACGAGCGCGTGCTGGACCTGCGCGCTGGGGTCCTCCGGCTCAGCGCCGAATGGGTTTCGCCGGCGGGGCGCGCCGTGCGCGTCTCCTCGACGAGGCTGGTGTCGTTTTCCAAGCGCGGCGTCGCGGCCATCGTCTACGAGGTCGAACCCCTCGACGGACCGGCGGGAGTTGTTGTGCAATCGGAGCTCGTGGCGAACGAGACGTTGCCCGACACGCAGGCCGACCCGCGCGCCGGCGGCGCTCTCA
>JBEKBL010000325.1:0-2563 GCA_050015415.1 Solirubrobacteraceae bacterium | reverse complement strand
GCACATTCACCTGCCGCTCCAGTCGGGCTCGTCACGGGTCCTGCACGCGATGCGGCGCACCTACGATCGCGAGCGCTACCTCGACCGCGTCGCCCTGATTCGCGAGCACGTGCCGGACGTATCGCTGACGACCGACATCATCGTCGGCTTCCCCGGCGAGAGCGAGTCCGACTTCGAGCAGACGCTCGAGGTAGTCGACCGCGTCGGCTACGACGGCGCTTTCACCTTCATCTTCTCGGCGCGACGCGGGACGGAGGCTGGCGCGATCACTGACGGGCTTGTGCCGCACGAGGTCAAGGTCGCGCGCATGGAGCGACTCGTCGAGCTCGTGCAGCGGCGCGCCCGCGAGCGCGCCGAGCGGTTCGTCGGTCGAACCGTCGAAGTGCTCGTCGAGGGCGCGAGTCGCACGGACCCCGACCGGCTGCGCGGCCGCAGCCGCCACAACAAGGTCGTGAACTTCACCGGCCTCGCGCGCGCGGGGGAACTGGCACAGGTCGACATAACGTCGGCGACCAGCCAGACGCTCGCGGGCGAGGAGCGGATCCTCGCTCGCGCTGGTGCCGGGCTTCACCGGAGCGCGCGCTAGGCGCGTGATCCACGAGGCGGCAAGCCGGGGATTCTCGCGCGAGGCCGCTGCCTACGAGCGGGGGCGCCCGGGGTACCCGAGCGCTGCGTTTACATGGCTGATCGCAGCGCTCGACGCCGGGCCGGGTCGCGTCGTCGTTGACGTCGGCGCAGGCACGGGCAAGCTCACTCGTCACCTCCAGACCTCAGGCGCGGAAATCGTCGCCGTCGAGCCTGTCGCCGCGATGCGCGAGTTGCTTGAGACTGGGGTTCCGGGGGTGCGCACGATCGACGCGAGCGCCGAATCGCTGCCGCTCGGTGACGGGAGCGTTGACGCCGTCGTCGTGGGACAGGCCTTCCACTGGTTCGACGGGCCGCGGGCGCTCGCGGAGTTTCACCGCGTCCTGCGGCCCGGGAGACGGCTCGGACTGATCTGGAACCGGCGACGCGAGGACCAGCCGCTTCAACACGCGATCGAGACGATCATCGCGCCGTACCGCGGCAGCGCTCCGTCGCACAAGAGCGGCAACTGGCGGCGCGCGTTCGAAGAGACCTCGCTGTTCGAGCTGGTCGAGGAGCTGGCAGTGGCGCACGACCAGGACATCGATCGCGACATTCTCGTGGACCGTGTCGCCTCAACGAGCTTCATCGCTGCCCTGCCCGAGGACGAGCGCGCGGACGTTCTCACGCGCGTTGCTGCGCTCGTCGAACGGGAGCCCCCGCGCCTCGCCTACCTTACCGAGGCGTATGTCTTCGGACGTCGCTAGCGCTGCTTGCCTGCGCGCGCTCGAAATCGCGCGCTATCCGCTCGCCGCCGAGCAGGCGCATACCGCGCGCTGACAGCTCTGGCGCCAGCGACGCGATCGCGGCGCCTGCGCGCAGCGTCAGCGGCGCCACCTCGATCTCGCCGACGTCCTCGCGGATTGCGCGGACGACCGCCGCCGCCACCTGCTCGGGTCGTCGCGTCCCGACGCCACGTGGCAGCTTTACGCCGGAGTCGGCGTACATCCCCGCGTCGCTGATGAAGCCCGGAAGGATCAGCGAGACGCCGACGCCGCTCCGCGCCAGCTCGGCGCGCAAAGCGAGAGCAAACCCGCGCAGGCCAAACTTCGTTGCGCAGTAGATCGACGCGCCGCCGGTTGCGGCCTTGCTCTGGAGCGAGCCGATGAAGACCATGTGGCCGCAGTCACGCTCCGACATCTGTGTGATCACGCCGCGCGCCAGAGCGATCGGCGCGCCGAGGTTCACGGCGATCGCGCCGTCGATACGTGCCGGATCGAGCGTGGCGAGAGGTCCGGTTGTCGACATCACGGCGTTCGCAATCAGGATGTCGACGCGGCCGGCGCCGGCCAGCAGTTGCTCTGGCGCGCCTGGCAGCGCCAGGTCCGACACGATCGCCTCTGCCCCGAGTTCGCTGGCGAGCGAGTCGAGGACATCCTTGCGCCTGCCCGTCAGGATCAGCTCCGCGCCCTCCTGCGCGAGCCGGCGCGCGAGTGCGCCGCCGATGCCGCCGCTGGCGCCCGTGAGCAAGGTCCGCGCGCCTTTGATCTCGAGGCGTCGCGCCATCGACGGTGACGATACTGGGAGGATGGAGCGGCGCATCATCGCCCTGTTCGGCCCCACCGGGGTGGGTAAGACCGCGTTTGCGATCTCGTTGGCGGCGCGGCTGCGCGACGCCGGGGAGCGGCCGGTGGCGGTTTCGGCTGATGCACTCCAGCTCTACAGGGGTCTCGAGCTGCTCACCGCCGCGCCGACCGCTGCGGAGCGTGCATCGCTCGAGCACGAGCTGGTGGCGTGCTTCGCGGTAAGCGAGCGCGTCAGCGTCGGGCGCTACGCGCGCCTGGCGCACGAGCGGATCGATGCGCTGCTCGCGGACGGAGCGACGCCGATCGTCGTCGGCGGCACAGGTCTCTATCTGCGTGCCGCGCTAAGTAACCTCGACCTGGCCCCACCGCCGACGCCCGGTGTGCGGGAGCGCTGGGATGCACGCCTAGCCGCG
>JBEKBL010000324.1:0-2567 GCA_050015415.1 Solirubrobacteraceae bacterium | reverse complement strand
CCCGGAATGCCGGCGAGCTCCCTGCGGGCGCCGTGCACGCTCGGGAACGAACCCAGCAAGCCCTGCGTGTATGGGTGCGCCGGCCGATTGTGGATCTGCTCGGCGGCACCCACCTCGACCAGCTTGCCGGCGTACATGACCGCGATGCGGTCGGCGGTCTCGAGCAGTAGCGAGAGGTCGTGCGTGATGAACAGGATCGCGAAGTTCAGGCGGTGCTGGAGCTCGACGATCTGTCCGAGGATCTCGCGCTGCACGACGACATCCAGCGCCGTGGTCGGCTCGTCCATGATCACAACCTCGGGATCCGCGGCCAGTGCCATTGCGATCATCACCCGCTGGCGCATGCCGCCCGATAGCTCGTGCGGGTAGCTGCGCAGCCGCTCACGCGGGATGCCGACGAGATCGAGCAGCGTGTTGAGCCGGTCGCGCCTTTCCTGGCGGCTGAGGTGTAGGTGCGCGTCGAGCACATCGCCGAGCTGATCGCGGATGCGGAGTACCGGGTTGAGCGCGTTCATCGCGCTCTGGAAGACGATCGAGATCTCGCGCCAGCGCAGCTTGCGAAGTTCGCGTGAGCTCAGTTCGAGCAGATCGACGCCCTCCGGCGCGACGCGGCTGCCGCGGTAGATCACGCTGCCGCTCGTAATGACTGCTGGTGGGCGCAGTAGGCGGCAGAGTCCCAGCGCCAGCGTCGACTTGCCGGAGCCGCTTTCGCCGGCGAGACCCAGCGTCTCCCCGGGGGCCAGCTCAAAGTCGACATGATCGACGGCCTTGGTGTCGACGTCGTAGACGACCGAGAGGTCGCGGACCTCGAGCACAGCCTTTTGCTGCGTGGCCTCTGAGCTCGGCATTGACTCGCTTTCGGCGGTGTCGACGGCGCTCACGACGACGACGGCTCCAGGCGCTCGACCGGTGTCGGGTCGGTCGGCCGCCACGCCTGACGGCGTCTACCCCTCGTCGTGCCTGCGCCGCCGCCCTTCCTGCGCGCGGTCGCCTCGCGCAGGCGCGGGTTGCCGAGCTCGTCAAGCCCGAAGTTCAACAGTACGAGGCTCATCCCGAGCAGCGCCGCAACAAGGCCAGGCGGTACGTACCACCACCACGCGCCGCTGCTGAAGCCGCCCTCGGATTGAGCCCAGTAGAGCATCACGCCGAGGCTCCAGTTCGAGAGGTTGACGAGTCCGAGGAACGCCAGCGCCACCGATGTCAGGATCGCGTAGAGGAAGGTCCCGACGAAGTTGGCTGCGATCAGGCTGACCTCGTTGGGCAGCAGTTCGAACACGACGAGCCGCCATGTGCGCTCGCCGGTTTCGCGTGCTGCCGCGATGAAGTCGCGACTGCGCAACGTCAAGGTCTGGGCGCGGATCACTCGCGCTCCCCACGACCAGCCGAGTGCGCTGAGGACGACTGCCGTCGGCAGTACGCCGGAGCCCTTCGGGAGGAAGCCGAGCACGATGATCAGCAGTGGCAGCGCCGGCAAGACGATGAACACGTTCATCAGCAGCGACAGCACCTCGTCCGCGGCGCCGCCGAGGAAGCCTGCGCTGACGCCGATGCCAACAGACAGGATCGATGCGATCGTTGCAGTGATAACCCCCAGCTCGACTGTGCCGCGCAGCCCGTAAAGCAGCTGCGAGAGGACATCCCCGCCGCCGTAGGCGGTTCCCAGGAGGTGGTGCAAACTTGGCGCAAGGGCCGAGGTCGAGCCATTGATCGTGTCGTCCGGGTTGTACGGCGCGAGCACCGGTCCAAAGATCGCAAGCAGCACGAACAACACGAGAATGCCGCCGCCGACCTTCGCCTTCGGCGGCATCCGGCGGAAGAAGTCGCCGCGCCGGGCGACGAGTGCCGGGCTCTCTACGGGCGGAGAGACTGCGATGGCCATCAGTAGGCCGCCCTTTTGCGCGTACGCGGATCGGCGAGGACGTAGACGACGTCTGCCAGCAGGCAGGCGAGGAGCACGGTGGCCGAGATCGCGAGGAAGATCCCCTGCATCACGGGGATGTCGTCGTTGGTTACAGCGTTGTAGAGCTGGTAGCCCACGCCGGGATAGGAGAAGACGATCTCCATGATCAGCGCGCCGGCGACGACAAAGCCGACCGCGAGGGCGAAGCCGGCGATATTCGGCAGGATCGCGTTGCGCGCCGCGTAGGTGAACATGATCCGTCGCCGCGAGAGCCCCTTCGCAGTCGCGGCGAGAACATAGTCCTCCCCGATCGTCGTGATCATCACGTTGCGCATCTGCAGCATCCAGCCCGCCATCGACGTGACGATGATCGTCGCCGCCGGCAGCACTGAGTGGTCGAGCGCGCTGCTGATGAACGTCCAATTGAATGCGGTCGGGATGCCGAGTGCTACGCCGGCGAAGGGCGGGAAGAGGTGCCAGGTGTTCGCGAACAGCTGCACCACCAGCAGCGCGAGAAAAAAGTACGGAGTCGCCTGCAGGAACGTCCAGACCGGCAGGGTCTTGTCGAGCGCTCCGTTGCGTCGCCAGCCGGCGAGGACCCCCAACAGCGTTCCGAGCCCGAAGCTGATAATCGTCGCGGTCCCGACCAGCCCGATCGTCCAGGGCA
>JBEKBL010000323.1:0-3351 GCA_050015415.1 Solirubrobacteraceae bacterium | reverse complement strand
GCGGAGGTCTCGAGCGCAATGTTGAGGAACGCGGGCGAGTGGCGCCCGCCGCAAGCCGACCCTCGGCCGACGGTCGCGATCGTCGGTGGCGGGGCCAGTGGGATGCTCTTCGCCGCGCAGCTGCTCCGTGCAGCGACGATCGCGGGAACCAGCGTGCGTGGCGTGTTGATCGAGCGACGCGAGAGTTTGGGCGGAGTCGCTTACTCGACGCGCGATCCGAGCCACAGGCTCAACGTGGCCGCGTGTGGGATGTCCGCATTCCCCGACGATCCCGATCACTTCGTTCGCTGGTGCGAGCGGCGCGTCCGGGCGAGCGAGCGCACCGCGTATGCCTCGCGTGCCGACTACTGTCGCTATCTGGGAGATGTCCTCGCCGCGACGCAACGGCGCGCTGGGCCGGCGGTCTCTTTGGTGCGGCTGATCGCCGAGGTCACGGCTGCCGAGCCGGCGCGCGATGGCGTCAGGCTCGAGCTGGCGGGCGGCGCGACGATCGCCGCCAACCTCGCAGTGCTTGCGATCGGCAACCTGCCCGCTGCGCGGCCGCCAGGGTACGAAGCGCTGGCGGCGCACGAGCGTTTCGTCAGCGATCCGTGGTCGCCCGCCGCGCTCGAGCAGATCGCCGCTGCCCGCAGGGGTGCCGTGTTGCTTATCGGCAGCGGGCTCACGACCGTCGATCTAGCGCTGTCGCTCGCCAACCGCCGCCCTCGCGCGCGACTGATCGCGATGTCGCGCAGCGGCCTCCTTCCGCAGGCGCACTTGTCCGGATCCGGTCAGTCAACCCCCGCGCCGACGCGCGTCGACGAGCACGTCTCGTTCGCGGAGCTGGTCGATCGCGTTCTCGTCGAGGCCGCCGCGGGAGGCGCTCGCTGGCACCAGCTTGTCGATGGCCTGCGGCCAGTCACGCAGGCGCACTGGCGCCGGCTGAGCTTCGACGAGCGCGCCGAATTCATGGCGACGCGGCATCGCGCCTGGAGCGTCCATCGCCACCGCATGGCACCGGAGGTCGCGTTGCGCCTCTCCGAACTGCTTGCGAGCGGCCAGCTCGAGCTCTATCGCGGCGCGCCGGAGGTGACGTCCACAGCCGGTGGAGGGCTCGAGTTGCGCCTCCCCGGTGGCGAGCGCGTCGCGCTGTCGCTTGCCGTCAACTGCACAGGCCCGCTGCTCGATCCGCGGGCCAGCGCGGAGCCGCTCGTGCGCCAGCTGCTCAGCGCCCAGCACGTGCGTGGCCATCCGCTCGGGATCGGCTTCGACACGGCGCCGGGCGGTGCCTTTCGTGGAGGCGACGGTGCGCCGCAGGCGCGGCTGCTCACGCTGGGACCGCCGCGCATCGGCGAGCTCTACGAGACGACCGCCATCCCGGAGATCCGCGAGCAGGCGCGCGAGCTCGCCGTCGGCGTCGTGTCACGGCTGGCCGGCGAGCGCTACCCGCTGCGCGGCCGCGCGCACACGGCCTGACAGCCACGCGACCGCAGATACGGTCGATTCGCGTATCCCGCTTCGCTTTCCGACCATCCGCCCTCGTTGCGTGAGCCGGCGATCGCCCGTCGGCGCACTCCCATTTGAGCGTCGCGGCAGGGCTAAGGGTCGGACGATCGCCGGCCACAACCGGCGGCAGGCCGCCCCGATCGGATGCCGCCGTAATTCGCGAGCCTCGGCGCCTCCTATGATCCGCTGATGGACTACCGCACTCTGGGCGGCACGGGAATGCAGGTCAGCCCGCTCTGTCTGGGGGCGATGATGTTCGGTGCCTGGGGCGAGCCGGACCACGACGCGTCGATCGCGATCATCCATCGCGCGCTCGACGCCGGGATCAATTTCATCGACACCGCCGACGTGTACTCCCAGGGCGAGTCGGAAACCATCGTTGGCAAGGCACTCGCCAACGGTCGACGCGACAACGTCATTCTCGCGACGAAGTTCCACGGCCAGATGGGGATCCCCGTCGACACTCCCCCATTTGGCCCGCCACGAGGTGATCCGAACATGCGCGGCAACTCGCGGCGCTGGATCATCCAGGAGGTCGAGAACAGCCTGAGGCGGCTCGGGACGGACTGGATCGACCTCTACCAAGTGCACCGACCGGAGCCGGGCACCGACATCGAGGAAACACTGTCCGCGCTCAGCGACCTTCAGCACCAGGGCAAGATCCGCGCCTTTGGCTCCTCGACGTTTCCGGCGCACGAGGTCGTTTACGCGCAATGGGTTTCGGAGCGCCGCGGGCTGAGTCGATTCGTGACCGAGCAGCCGCCGTATTCGATCCTGGTCAGAGGCATCGAAGCCGATCTGCTGCCGGTTGCCGAGCAGTACCGGCTCGGGGTGATCCCCTGGAGCCCGTTGGCCGGCGGTTGGCTTACCGGGCGCTACCGCAAGGGCCAACCTGCGCCAGCGTCGCGGCGCGGTGAGCGGCTGCCAGATCGCTACGACCTTTCGATCCCCGAGAACCAGCGCAAGCTGGAAGCCGCCGACGCGCTCGCGGTGCTGGCTGAGGAGGCCGGGATCCCGCTCGTCCATCTCGCGCTCGCGTTCGTCGCGCAGCATCCGGCCGTCACGGCGCCGATCATCGGTCCGCGGACGCTCGAGCATCTCGAATCGGACCGACGTCCTCGACCGAATCGATCAGATCGTGCCGCCCGGCGTCAGCATCTCCCGCTTTGATGAGGGGTTCCGGGCCGCGGCCCTGTCCGACCCGTCGCTGCGCCGCCGACGCACCACTTGATCGGCGACGAGTTGGTCGAAGACGCCGGTTCGCGCGGCGTCTCGCGCGCTCAGCTGGCGCGATCGGGAGGAGCCGCTCCGAGGTGACCGAGCCTTTGCATCCGGCGCCGATCCGGCACAAGCCGCTGATCCTCGCGATTTGTTGCATGAGCATCCTGCTCGTCAGCCTCGACGTGACGGTCCTGAACGTCGCGCTGCCGTCCATCAAACGCGATCTCCACACGTCGATTGCCGGCTCTCAGTGGACGATCGACGCCTACACGCTCGTGCTCGCCTCACTGCTCCTGCTGTCAGGCTCGACAGCCGATCGCATCGGCCGCCGACGCGTCTTTCAGCTCGGTCTGAGCGTCTTCACGCTCGGGTCGCTGCTGTGCAGCCTGGCGCCGAGCCTTGGTTGGCTGATCGCCTTCCGGATGCTGCAAGCGGTGGGCGGCTCGATGCTGAACCCCGTCGCCCTGTCGATCATCTCGAACACCTTCACCGACGGCAGGGAGCGAGCACGGGCAATCGGCGTCTGGAGCGGCGTTGTCGGCATCGGCATCGCCAGCGGTCCGATCATCGGCGGAGCGCTCGTCGACGGAATCGGCTGGCGGTCCGTTTTCTGGATCAACGTCCCGATCGGCATCGCGGCCCTCG
>JBEKBL010000322.1:0-2610 GCA_050015415.1 Solirubrobacteraceae bacterium | reverse complement strand
ACATCGGCTCGGTAACCGGCAAGCAGCCGCTCCCGAATCGTGCCCCGTATGCCGCGGCGAAGCTCGGCGTTGTCGGGCTGACTCGGACGCTCGCCCACGAGGTCGGGCCAAGCGGCGTGAGCGTCAACCTCATCTCGCCCTGGCTCGTCGAAGGCGATCGTCTCGGCGATGTCATCTCGTCGATGTCGAAGGAGCGCGGGCTGACGCCGGAGGCGCTTCGGGCGGAGATGACTGAGGGAACTGCCTTCAAGAGGACAGTCAGCGAGGCGGATGTCGTGGAGACGGTGCTCTTCCTCTGCTCTCGCGCCGCGGACAACTTGACCGGACAGGACATCAACGTCGCCGCCGGCGCGGTCATGTACTAGCCGTGGTTGCTGTGAAAGCGCTCAGGGAATGAGGCCTGCCGCCGGTGGCGAGTGACCTTCTTCCGATCGGGCTGGTCGGCTGCGGCGGCATGGGTGTACGCCACCTGCGCGCCTATGCGGCGCTTCGCCGAGCCGGTGTGGAGCGCTTCGCGGTCGAGGCCGTCTGCGATCCTCGGCCCGGGGCGGCGGCGGCGGCGGCCGACCTCGCCGAGCTCCTGCTCGGCGCCCGCCCGCAGACGTTCGACGATCATGAGCAGCTGATCGCGAGCGGCGCGGTCGTAGCGCTCGACATCGTGACCGACCCGGCCGTGCATCATCTCGTGGCGATTCCCGCGCTCGAGTTCGGACTGCACGTGATTTGCGAGAAGCCGCTCGGCATCACCGTGCGCGCCTGCCGGGCGATGGTCGATGCAGCCGCGCGCGGCGGGAGGTTGCTCGCAACGGCAGAGAACTATCGACGCGACGGGCCCAACCGTCTGGCGCGCGCGGTGCTCGAGGCCGGTCTGCTCGGTGAGATCCATCTGATGCTCGAGCTGAATCTCGGTGGGGACGACGCGGTGCTCGTGAGTCCTTGGCGCCATATCCACGAGGCGGGCTCGATCGCGCTCGACATGGGCGTCCATTACACCGACATCTTCCGCTACTACCTCGGCGATCTCGCCTCCGTTTCCGGCTCCGCCTTTATCGCTGAGCCGTTCCGGATCCTCGATCCCGGTGCTCCCCTCGCCACCGGGATCGAGGAGGTTTCGCCGGGGGTGATGCGCGCGACCGGCGCCGACTCGCTCGTGGCGCTCTTCGAGACCTGCGCCGGCGTTCCGATCCAGCTCTCCTATGTCCCCTCGGGGCCTGGCCGCCGTTTCGTCCAAAGGAGCGTGCACGGCCGTCTCGGTTCGATGAGCGTGCCTCCGGACCGCAGCGGTGGCGCGCTTGTCGTCGAGCTCGGCGAGCGCCGACTGAGCGGCGCCGAGCTTCGTCGCGAGCTCGGCGGCTTCGAGCTTGAGGGGGTAGCGGCCGAGCTCTTCGGTCGTGCAGGAACCGAGTACGACCTTCCCTTCCCCGCGGTCGATGCGGCAACGATAGGCATCGAGCTCGCCGACTTCGGCGCCGCGGTCGCGCGGCGCGGCGTGCCGGAGGTTGACGGGCTTGCCGGTCTGCAGGCGGTCGCGGCTGTCTGGGCGGTCGCTGAGTCGAGTGCGTCGGGCGGCAGCGTCCGCATCGCCGAGGTCGTGGACGGCACCCTCTCGAGGGCCCAGGACGCGCTCGACCGCAAGCTAGGTCTGCTTCCCGGCCTGAGCGGTGTGCGGACGTGAACGCCTCCGCGGCGCTCCTCGCGCCGCCGTTCAAGCAGTGCGCGCTCGTTGTTTTCGACCTCGACGCGGCGGTGCGGAGCTGGTGGGAGACGCTCGGCATCGGTCCGTGGACGGCCTACCGGCTCGAACCGCCGCTGCTCAAGGACACGCGCTACCGCGGTCAGGAGGTTCCATTCGCGCTGCGCCACGCGCTCGCCTGGCAGGGGGAGGTGCAGTTCGAGCTTGTGCAGCCGCTCGCCGGTCCGAGTATCTTCGCGGACCATCTCGCCTCCCATGGGGAGGGCCTGCACCACATCGGCAAGTACGTCGCCGATCATGCCGAGGCGGTCGCGCAGGCGCTCGCAGCCGGCTTCAGCCCACTTCAGAGCGCCCGGGGCTTCGGGGCCGAGGGCGACGGAGCCTTCGCCTACTTCCAACCGCCCGGCGTCGCGACCGTCGTCGAGCTGATCGAAGCGCCGCGCGTGAGAATCGAACCCGAGTTCGTCTACCCTCCCAGCGGCGGCTGAGGCAGCTCGCGCCGTCAGCTTCCGGTCGGCCTTTCACGCGCGAGGAGCGATGTCATCATGCGTATCGAGTCCATTGAAGGCATTCCCGCAGGCGGCGGCTGCTATGTCCGGGTGCGGGCTGACGATGGCTCCTCGGGCGTCGGCGAGTCGACCTTCTTCGGCTGGCCCACCGCGGTCGCCGAGATCGTGCGTTCGTTCGCCGGGTACCTCGAGGGTCGCGACGTCTTCGACGTCGAGCAGCACTGGCTCTCCCTGTACCGCGCCTTGAGCTTCCGCGGCATGGCGCTCACCGGTGCGCTCAGCGCGATTGATCAGGCGCTCTGGGACCTCAAGGGGAAGCACTTCGAGGTGCCCATCTGGCAGCTGCTCGGCGGTCGCGCGCGGAAGGCGGTTCGTGCGATGCGCGTGATCGTCGAGACGGGCACGCTC
>JBEKBL010000321.1:0-2616 GCA_050015415.1 Solirubrobacteraceae bacterium | reverse complement strand
AGAAACGGATCGGGCACCATCAGCGAAACCTCGTGGCGCATCTCCGGCGAGCGCACCGTGTCCCCAAAGATCAAGACATCAGGCATCCGCCGCATACTCCCACAAGGGCAATCGTCAGCGCTTGGGGGATCGCGAAGCTACCGATCACCAGTCGCATCCACGATCCGCGCCAGACAAGTGCCGCTGGTCTGGCTCGTCTGCTTGTCAAGGACCGAGCTTGTTGCGGGCTGGTCCCTTGCCCGCGCGGCGACAGCAGACCGGTCGTGCGTAAAGGCTGCGCCAACCGCGCGGTCCCGAGGTCCCAGCGAGGCCGGCGGCCGAAGGCCGAGCCGGCGAGCGCTAGGTTGCTTCGGTTATCAGCGACCGCTCCCAGATCCCGATCGTGTTGCCGGCGGGGTCCCGGAGGGTGGCGATGGTGAGGTCGCCCTCGGGGTAGGGGTCGATCACCACGCTGGCGCCGTGCGCCAGTGCCTGTTCGATCGTGTCGACGACGGACTCGACGTAGATGTAGGGACGGATGCCGTGGTCGGCCGTCGAAGCCTGGTCGCTGACAAAGTGGCCGATGACGTGACCCGAGCGGTCGGTGAAGGCTGGGCTGTTGCCGTGCTTGCGAATGCCCCAGCCGAAGACCGCTCCATAGAAGGCCGCCAACTTGTCGGGATCGGAGGCCGGGATGCGCACGTAGCTGATGCCGCCGGGGCGGAAGACGGATGGCTCGCCGGTCATTGGGGGCGCTCCGGGTATACGTCGTCGATCGTGGTGAGGGCCAAGTAAGGAGCGGTGGTGGCGGCTTCGATCGCTTCGCGGCCGCCCGTCAGGCGGTCGAGGATCGCGAGGACGCCGCAGATCTCGTGGCCCTCGTCGACGATCGCGTTGATCGCCGCGATCGTCGAGCCGCCCGTGCTGACGACGTCCTCGACGACGAGGCAACGGTCGGTTGGCTCGAGCAGCGGGCCCTCGATGCGGCGGCTGAGGCCGTGCTGCTTGACCTCCTTGCGGACGAAGAACGCCTTGCAATCGACGCCGCCGGCAAGCGCTGCGCAGGCCGGAGCATCGGCCCCCATCGTCATGCCACCGACGGCGGTGGCATGCAATTCGCGGGCCTGCTCGGAGATCAGCTCAGCGAGCGCGCCGAAGCCCGTCGGGAGGAGGATCGCGCGCTTGGCGTCGACGTAATAGGAGGCACGCCGCCCACTGCTCAGAACGACCTCGCCGATCACGAGGGCGTGGGCGCGCAGCTCGCCGATCAAAATGCTGCGCGCGCTCATCGGCTCACACGAGTCGGAGCTGCAGGCTCCGCTGGCCGAGCATGACGAGCAGCGCAAGCAGCGACAGCGAGCCGACGAGCACGCCGACGAAGGCGGCGAAGCTCCAATCCGCGTTGACTACCAGGGCGGCGGCGTTGTTGAGCGAGTGGAGAGCGATTCCTGGGTACAGCGAGCCGGTCAGCTGGCGCAGGCCGCACAGCAGCATGCCAAAGACAGCCAGCGGCACGAGATCCACGGCCGGCGCCGATCCGACGTGGATGGCGCCGAACAGCACGCCAGTGAGGACCGCCGCGATCGCTGGCCCCCGCCAGTTGCGCAGCGCGCCGAAGATGAAGCCGCGAAACAGGAACTCCTCGCAGAACGGAGCGATCACGCAGAGCACGAGGCAGGACGCCAGCACCCCGGCGGCGCCCGCGTGAGCGCCAACGTCCTTGACGAGGTATTTCTCCGACGCGCCCTTGGTGACCACCGCCGACCACAGGGCCGACAGCAGCAGGAAGACGACGTAGGCGACTGGAACGGTGGCGGCAGACCGCAGCCAAGAGATACGCGGACGGCGCAGGCCGAATTGGCCCGGCCGCGGCCGGCCGACCCATGAGGCGACCCAGACCGCAGTGAGGACGAAGCCGACCTCCTCGACGGCCGTGCCGACATCCGTCACAGCCGGCGTCGGACTGGTGAGGCTCGACCCGGCGGCATGCCCGATCACGATCACGACAACCCCACTGATGATCGAGGCAACGAAGCCGATCACCAGCGCCAGCGGTCCGTACCAGGGATTCCAGTCGTTCTCCTCCTCGGCGCTGGCGCCGTCGCCGTTCACCATTCGCGCAGACTAGCGATCACGCGCACACCGGCCGGCGCCTCCGGCGTATGTTCGCCGCGGCGCAGCAGGATCGGCTCGATGCCCGCCGCTCGGGCGCCGGCGACGTCCTCCTCCGGGCCGTCGCCAATGTGCACCACCCGCTCGGGTGGCAATCCGACGAGGTGGAGCGCTGCGTCGAAGACCGCGGGGTGCGGCTTCGCGCGACCGACTTCGCAGGAGCACACGACGCCGTCGACAAGCTCACGCAGCCCGGTGGCGCGAAGGACGTCGTGCAGCGAGAGGTCCCAGTTGCTGACGACGATCAGGCGGAGCCCGTCGGCGCGCCACCGGCGGAGCGCCGCGCGAACGTCGCCGTAGGGCTCGAAGCGCAGCGCGTCGAGCAGCGTCGCAACCAATTGTCGATCGCTGATCGCGGTCATCGGCAGCGCGAGCTCATCGCGCACGATTCCCGCGCACGCGAGGCGCAGCTCCGCGAGCGTTCGCGCGTCCGGCGCAAATGTGCACGCCCGGCGGTAATAGCTC
>JBEKBL010000320.1:0-2620 GCA_050015415.1 Solirubrobacteraceae bacterium | reverse complement strand
TCCGCGAGGCTCTCGACCGTCGCGCCGCAACGATTCAAGAGTCGATCGACTCCCAGGAGCGGCTGCGCGCCGATGCCGAGCAGGTGCTCGCCGAGTACCGCGAACAGTTGGCGCTTGCCCGGACCCAGGCCGAGGAGATCGTCGGCCGCGCGCGTGAGGCCGGCAAGGAGCACGAGCGCGAAGCGCTCGAGGAGGCGCGTGAGCGCCGCGAGAAGCTACTCGAGCAGACGAAGCGCGACATCGAGACCGAGACGCGGCGGGCGCTCGAGCAGATTCGCAAGGAAGTCGCAACGCTGACGATCCTCGCGACCGAGAAGGTCACACGCAAGGCGCTCAGCCCAGCCGACCAGCGCCGGCTCGTCGAGGACGCGCTCGGCGAGCTCGACTTCACGGTCCTCGAAGGCTCGGAGAACTGAGGAGCCGATGCAGGAGATCGCAAACGTATACGCCCGCGCGCTGTTCGAGGCGGCCCGCGACAAGGGCAACCTGGACGCGGTGCGCGAGCAGTTGGGGCAGTTCGTCGAGGCCCTCCTGGCAAGCCAGGAGCTCCAGGTCTTCTTCTATTCCCCCGACTTCCCGAGCGCCGAGAAGCAGCAGGGGCTCGCGAAGACCGTGACGGGTGCTGACCCGCTGTTCTCGAACTTCCTCGCGCTGCTGATCGACAGTCACCGGATGGCGGTGCTACCGGCGATCCGAGCGCGCTTCGAAGAGCTCTGGGATGTCGAGAACCACCTGCTGCCGGTCCAGGTGACGAGCGCAATCGAGCTCGACCAGAAGACTGTCAACGACATCGGCAAGCGGATCGGCGAGCAGACCGGCCAGGAGATCCAGCTCACAAGCACCGTCGATCCGGAGATCATCGGCGGCATCGTCCTGCGCGTCGGCAACTCGATCCTCGACGCATCGATCCGCAGCCGCCTCGAACAACTACGCAAAGAGGTCGCACGCGCCGCCTAGCCGGCGGCCGCGACGCAAGGAGCCCAATCGCACATGCAGATCAACCCCGACGAGATCACGAGCATCCTCAAGAGCCGCATCGAAGGGCTCGACGCAGACACCGCCACGCTGACCGAGGTCGGCACAGTGCTGTCGGTGTCCGACGGCATTTCGCGCGTCCACGGCCTCGAGAACGCGATGTCGCTGGAGATGCTCGAATTCCCCCACGATGTAGTCGGCCTGGCGCTCAACCTCGAGTCAGACAACGTCGGCACGGTGCTGTTCGGCGAGTGGGAGAAGATCGTCGAGGGCGACATCGTTAAGCGCACTGGCCAGCTGTTCGAGGTGCCGGTCGGCGAGGAGCTGCTCGGACGGATCGTCTCGCCGCTGGGACGCCCGCTCGATGGCAGGGGCGACATCACGACCAAGCAGACGCGCCCGGCGGAGTTCAAGGCGCCCGGCGTTGTCCAGCGCCAGCCGGTGGTCGAACCGATGCAGACCGGCATCAAAGCGATCGATTCGATGATCCCGATCGGCCGCGGCCAGCGCGAGTTGATCATCGGCGACCGCCAGACGGGCAAGACGACGATCGGGCTCGACACGATCATCAACAACCGCGACACCGGCATCATCTCGGTCTACGTCGCGATCGGCCAGCGGATGGCGACAGTCGTGCAGCTCGCCGAAACCCTGCGCGATGCCGGCGCGCTCGATAACACGATCATTGTCGCGGCCGCCGCCGACGAGGCGGCGCCAATCAAGTACATGGCGCCATACGCCGGCTGCGCGATGGCCGAGCACTTCCTCTACAACGGCGGCCACGCGTTGTGCATCTACGACGACCTCACAAAGCACGCCTACGCCTACCGCCAGATGTCGCTGCTGCTGCGCCGCCCACCCGGTCGCGAGGCCTACCCGGGTGACGTGTTCTACCTGCACTCGCGCCTGCTCGAGCGCGCGGTGAAGCTCAATGACGAGCTCGGCGGCGGATCGCTCACCGCTCTGCCGATCATCGAGACGCAGGCCGGAGACGTCTCGGCCTACATCCCGACCAACGTGATCTCGATCACCGACGGGCAGATCTTCCTCGAGCCGAAGCTGTTCAACTCGGGCGTGCGTCCGGCGATCAACGTCGGTATCTCGGTCTCGCGCGTCGGCGGCAACGCGCAGATCACGCCGATGAAGCGCGTCGCCGGTCGCCTCAAGCTGGAGCTATCGCAGTACCGCGACCTCGAGGCCTTCGCGCAGTTCGGCTCGGACCTCGACACTGACACGCAGCGCACGCTGGCTCGTGGCGAGCGCCTCGTTGCCTCGCTGAACCAGAACGAGCGCTCGCCGCTCGCGGTCGAGGACCAGGTACTGCAGGTGTTCGCGGCGACGAACGGCTTCCTCGACCGGATCAACGTCGATCGCGTACAGGAATTCCTCGCCGAGCTGATCGGAAGCGCGCACGCTTCGCAGAAGGAGCTGCTGGCGCAAATCGCCGGCGGCGACTGGTCCGACGAAGTGCAGGAGTCCACGCGCAAGGGGATCGAAGCGTTCGCCGAGGACTTCGGCTACGACCTCGACGAGGAAGGCCAGCCAATCGACGACTCCGCCCCGCCCGAGCCGCGTGCATCGAAGCAGTCGGACAACGGAGCCGCCAGCGCTCCCGCCGACAGCACGGAGAGCGATCCAAAGGAGG
>JBEKBL010000319.1:0-2624 GCA_050015415.1 Solirubrobacteraceae bacterium | reverse complement strand
CCCCGCCGGCCGACCTGCCGCTGCGCACCGTGATCTTTCTCGACTGCGGCAACCTCGATCGCAACCCGCTCGCCGCGCTTCATCGCGCGGACATTCTCGTGAACATCGACCACCACCACGACAACACCCGCTTCGGCACGATCGACTACGTCGTCGAGGAGGCGTCCTGCACCGCCGAGATCGTCTGGGACCTCTTCGGGGAGTGCGGCGTCGAGCTGACAACCGAGGTCGCCGAGGCGCTCTACGTCGGTCTCGTCACCGACACCGGCCGCTTCTCCTACGAGAACACGACGCCGCGCTCGCACGCGATGGGCGGGGAGCTGATCGCCGCCGGCGTCGACGTCGCCGCGATGTACCGACGGATCTACGAGGAGGCGCCGGTCGGCAAGCTGACGCTGCTCTGCCGCGCACTCTCGAGCCTCGAGCTGTTCGCCGACGGCCGTCTCGCGGTCGCGATCCTGACGGCGCGTGACTTCACCGACGCGGGAGCCGAGGACAGCGACAGCGAGGGCGTGATCGACCACCTGCGCGCGCTCGCCGGCGTCAAGGTCGCGATGCTGATCCGCGAGCTCACCTCAAGCGGCGGCGGCACGCAGCACAAGGTCTCGCTGCGCGCGACGGACAACGACGTCGACGTCTCGGCGATCGCCCGCCTGCACGGCGGCGGCGGCCATCGGCGCGCCGCCGGCTTCACGAGCGGGCTCGGCACGGTCGAGCTGATCGACGCGGTCCGCGCGCAGGTGTGAGTCCCGCCGCGGGGATCCTGCTCGCCGACAAGCCGGCCGGGATCACCTCGCACGACGTCGTCGCGCGAGCCCGTCGCGCCCTCGGCGAGCGACGCATCGGCCACGCCGGCACGCTCGACCCCTTCGCGACCGGGCTGCTGATCGTGCTCGTTGGCCCGGCGACGCGCCTCCAGCGATTCTTCATGGCGCTGCCGAAGACCTACGAAGTGACCGCGAGGCTCGGTGCCAGATCGAGCACCGGCGACCCCGAAGGCGAGATCGAAAGCGGCCTCGCGCCAGCCGAGCCGATCACTCTCCCGCTCGGCAAGATCCGCCAGCGCCCGCCGGCCCACTCCGCCGTCAAGGTTGACGGCGAGCGCGCCTACGCGCGGGCGCGCCGAGGCGAAACCGTCGTGCTGGCGGAGCGTGAAGTTGAGATTTATGGTTGGGAGATCCTGTGGCGCGAGGGCGACCGCGTGGGGCTGCGGATCGCCTGCTCATCGGGGACCTACATCCGTTCGCTGATCAGCGACCTCCGCGACGCCTACTGCCTCGAGCTCCGTCGAACGGCGATCGGTCCGTTCACGCTCGAGGACGCCTGGCCGACGCAGGGCCCGGCAACGCTGCTCGACGTTCTCAGCGCCGCGCGGCGGTTCGTCCCGTCGCTCACGCTGGACGCTGCCGACGCGGCCGTGCTGCGCGATGGCCGATCGATAGCCAGCACCACCGACGCGCCACTGGTGCTCGCGACCGACCTGGGCGGCGCGCCCATAGCGCTGGCCGAATCTCGCGACGGCGAAGGCGGCGCGACGCTTCGGCCTATAGTCGCCGCGTGAGGATCACCAAGATCGAGGACGTGACCCGGGCTGAGCGGACGCTGGCCGTGGGCACCTTCGACGGTGTTCATCTCGGCCACCGCGACGTCATCGCGGGCGCCGATGCGGTGCTCACGTTCGACCCTCACCCGGTCGCGGTCGTCACCCCGGCGCACACGCCGCGCCTGCTGACGCCGCTCGCGATCAAGGCTGACCTGATCGCCTCGCTCGGCGTCGAGGAGCTGATCGTGATCGACTTCGACGAGGCGTTCGCGGCGCGCAGCGCGCAGCAGTTCATCGACGACGTGCTCGTCGAGCGACTCGACGTGGGCGTCGTGTCGGTGGGCGAGAACTTCCGCTTCGGCCGCGGCGCGAAGGGGGACGCAGAGCTGCTCGCCGCCGACCGACGCTTCGCGACGCGAGTTCTGCCACTGCGCGAGCTGGACGGCGAGATCGTCTCATCGAGCCATATCCGATCGCTGATCGCGGCCGGCGAGGTGGCGCGCTCCGCGATTCTGCTCGGCTCGCCGTTCGAGTTGCGTGGCACGGTCGTCGGCGGCGACAGGCGCGGGCGCGAGCTCGGCTTCCCGACCGCGAACGTGGTTCCCGATGAGCGGCTCGTGAATCCCGGGCACGGCGTCTACGCCTGCCTCGCCAACGGCCTGCCGGCCGCCGTCAACGTCGGCGTGCGACCGACCTTCGAGACCGGCCGCGGCGAGCTGGTCGAGGCCTACCTGATCGACTTCGATGGCGATCTCTACGGCAGCGAGCTGCGCCTGCACTTCCTCGAGAAGCTGCGCGGCGAGCGGCGCTTCGCCGGCGCCGGCGAGCTGATCGAGGCAATGCACGAGGACGTCGCGCGGGCTCGGGCGGTCTGTGCGTCTGCTAGCTTTGGCGGCTGATGACCCTTACCGCGGAGCGCAAGCGCGAGCTCACGGCCCAGTACGGGGCGAGTGAGCAGGACACAGGCAACACGAAGGTTCAGATCGCCCAGCTGACTGAGCGCATCAACGGCCTGACCGACCACCTGCGCACGCACGGACACGACCATCATTCGCGGCGCGGGCTGCTGATGCTCGTCGGC
>JBEKBL010000318.1:0-2634 GCA_050015415.1 Solirubrobacteraceae bacterium | reverse complement strand
CGGCGCTCGCGGCGAGCGACTTCGCAGAGCAGCTCGGCGCCCCCGAGGACGTGATCAACTTCGTCATCACCGGTCAGGTGCGATCGATGCTCGCGCGCGCCGCTGGGGACCTGGGCGAAGCGGAGCGACTGGCGCGCAGTGCGGTCGACCACGCTGAGCGGACCGACTTCTACCAGCACCGCGGCGACGCGCGAGTCGAACTCGGGCGCGTGCTCGCCGCTGCCGGGCGACGCGAGGAGGCCGCGGCAGAGATCAACGTGGGCCTTGCACTTTATGAGAGGAAGGGCGACACGATCCTCACGAGCAACGCGCGCGCGCTGCTCGCCGAGCTCTCCTGAGCGCCCATGCTGTCCAAATGTACGCTCGTCACCGTGACAGACGAAGCCCGAGCCAGTCGGAAATCGGGGAGCCGCGGTCGAGGCTGTGGATCTGCGCAGTAGAGGCCGTGTCACTTGGGTGCGGCCGGCTCCGCGCGCCCTTACGCTCGTCGCCCAAATGAGCAGACCTGTCACGACCTGCGCCGCTGTCGCTTTGATCGCGTTGATGGGAATTAGACTGAGAGTCGCCGATGACTCGCGTTGCGATCGTTACGGGCGCCGGAACTGGCATCGGCGCGGCCAGCGCGCGGTTGCTCGCGGCGAAGGGGCTGTCGGTGGTGCTCGTTGGGCGCCGCGTCGAGCTGCTCGAGGCGGTGCGTGAGGAGATCGGCGATGGTGCGCTGGCCGTCGCGGCTGACGTCGGCGATCGCACGGCGCCGGAGCGGATCGTCGCCGAGACGCTCGCGGCGTTTGGGCAGATCGATGTGATCGTCAACAACGCGGCGGTGATCGAGCCGGGTCCGATCGACGCTGTGACACGGGAGGCGTTCGAGCGCCACTACGCCGTCAACGTTGCGGGCCCGTTCTTCCTAGTGACGGCGGCGCTCGCGGCGCTGCGAGCCTCCGGCGATGCCGCGGTGGTCAACGTCAGCTCGTCACTGGGCACGATCGTGATGGCCGGCACGACCCTCTACGGGTCCACAAAAGCGGCGCTCGAGTACCTCACGCGCGCGTGGGCGTACGAGCTTGCGAAGGACGGGATCCGCGTAAACGCGGTCGCGCCCGGGGGAATCGACACACCGATCCATGAGACCTACTCCGAGAATCCCCAAGCAACGCTCACCGATCTCGCGCGCCGGCTCCCGATCGGCCGGATCGGCCGCCCCGAAGAGGTCGCAACCTGGGTCTGGTCGCTGATCGCGCCCGAAACCCGCTACACCACCGGCACCGTGATCCACGTTGACGGCGGCCACGTGCTCGGGCTGCCCGAACCGGCAGGTGGATGAGACCGCGATTGCGGTCGCGGTGAGCGCTGTTAGGCTGGATGCCAAGCCGGCCAGGCCAGCGATCGGTGAGCAGCGATCGGTGAAGGCGGCTTGATCGAGCGTGGCCAGGGAGCAAGCACCGCGAATGAACACCGTCGATAGCCGTGCGCGTTGGATCGCGCTGATCGTCCTTTGTCTCGGCACCCTGATGATCGTGCTCGACACGACGATCGTGAACGTCGCGTTGCCGACGATCAAGCGGAGCCTCGGGTTCAGTGCCTCTTCGCTTGCCTGGGTGGTCAACGGCTATCTGTTGACGTTTGGCGGATTCCTTCTGCTCGGCGGACGGCTCGGCGACATGTTCGGCCCGCGTCGACTCTTCATTGGCGGCATCGCACTGTTTACGCTCGCCTCACTCGCCTGCGGCGTCGCCGACAGCCAGGGCATGCTCGTGACGGCGCGCGTGATCCAGGGCTTCGGTGGGGCGACGGTGTCCGCGGTCTCGCTCGCGTTGACGATGACACTGTTCGTCGAAGACGGCGAGCGTGCCAAGGCGATGGGGATCTTTGGCTTCGTTGCGGCCGGCGGCGGCTCTGTCGGCGTGCTGGCCGGTGGCATCCTGACCGACCTTCTCAGCTGGCACTGGATCTTCCTCGTCAACGTGCCGATTGGCGTCTGCGTCGCTGTGCTCGCGTTTCGTGTCCTGCCCGAGGGCAATCGTGGCCACGCCGACAAGCAGCTCGACCTGGGCGGCGCGCTGAGCATTACCGCGGCACTCATGCTGGCTGTCTATGCGATCGTCAACGGCAACCAGGCTGGCTGGACGTCCGCGCAGACGCTCGGTCTCCTTGGTGGCGCGGTCGCGCTCCTCGCGGCGTTTTTGACGATCGAGTCGCGCGTCAGTGCGCCGTTGATGCCGCTCGGTTTATTCCGCTCGCGCAACCTCGCCACCGCGAACGGCCTCGGCGTGCTGTGGGCGGGCGCGCTGTTCGCCTGGTTCTTTCTGAGCGCGCTCTATCTGCAGCTGGTGCTCGGTTACAGCCCGCTCAAGGTCGGCCTTGCGTTCTTGCCGGCGAATCTGATCATGGGCGCACTCTCAATCGGGGTATCGGCGATGCTGGTCATCCGCTTCGGACTCAAGCGGCCGTTGGTGGCGGGCCTGCTCCTGGCGTGCGCGGGACTCGTGCTATTCGCGCGAGCACCGGTCCACGGCACCTTCGTCGCCGACATCCTGCCGCCGATGATCCTGCTCGGACTGGGCGGCGGCATCGTCTTCAACCCGATGCTCCTGGCCGCGATGGGCGATGTCGAGGCAGGCGACTCGGGGCTCG
>JBEKBL010000317.1:0-2640 GCA_050015415.1 Solirubrobacteraceae bacterium | reverse complement strand
CGCCCTGACCAACGCGGCTGGGCACACCTACGGCAAGTTCACCTCCTGGCGCGCGAGCCGTCCAAAGAGTGGCTGCAAGGTCACCTCGAGTCAAACCGCGCAGCAGTCGCTGCGCTCGACGACGCAGTACGCCTGCCTCTACCAGAGCGTGCGCCTGACCTACTCGGCGCTGCTCATCTCGACCCCGTAGAACGCCGCGTGCCGGCGCTCGATCGCGTCGACTAGGTCGAGCCGGTTGAGGGCGCCGAGGCGCCGCCGCCGGCGCCGAGTGCCGACCCTGTGCCTGTGCCTGTGCCCGTACCTGTGCCCGTGCCTGTGGTGGTGGTCGTCGTGGTTCCCGTGCTCGCGGTCGAGACGCCGACGCCCCCGCCGGTCGTCGTTGTCCCCCCCGTAGAGGGAGTACTAGACAGGTCTGTTGTTGAGGTCGAACTCGTCGTCGAGGTCGTACCGTTGGACGGCGCGGTCGACGGCGTCACACTGTTCGCGACGACCTGCTGCGCGGCGATGTTCGGCACGTTGTCCGGCACCTGGTCCGTTTCACGGACGCCGCCGCAGGCGGCGAGTAACAGCGCGGCGACACAGCTGAGCGTGAGTGCAACCGCCCTGCGCGATCGCAGCCGCCCGGCGCCGGTCCTCACTCCACCGGGCCCATGCGCCGGCCGCACGTCGGGCAGTCGTTGAGGTCCTTCTGCGCGAGTTGCTCGCACCAGGGGCAGATGCGGAGGTTCTCGACCGCCCACGCCAGCCGCGAGGTGGACGGTGCCAGCGGCAGCATCTTGCCCGCGACCTCCAGCTCCTCGCCGGTGTCGCGATCGACGTAGACGCGCTCGGCGTCTGCCTCGATTATCAGCTCGCGCCCAGTCGAAGGGGCGCGCATCCGGTACCGCTGGCCGGCGCTCATACCGGAAATCCTAGCGGGCTGCAGGCGGCTTGTCAGTGATGGTGGCTCGGCGGAAGCTCGGCGATGTCGGCGAGGGTCGTGCGAATCCACAGCACGATCGCCGGGATCGTGATCGCCAGCCCGAGCACAACGAGAATGATGCTGACCGTGACGCCGACCAGCGCGCAGGTGATGCCGACGGCTAACAGCAGCGGCAGGATCGACGGGCCGGGGAGGTGAATCTCCTCGCCGACCGGCGGTGGCGGCGACTCGGCAACCTCCGCCGTGTCCTGCTCGGTCTCCGCCGTCACGAGACCCAGATTGCAGCCACGACGAACGTTAGGCCGAACATGAACATCGAGAACGCGCCGACCATGAGGGCCACGCGAATGTTCCTGTTTGCGAGCTTGCGATCCACGCCGCGAATCCTACAGCCGCGCGTCGAGGACCATCGCACCAAACAGCAGTGCGAGGTAGGCGAGTGAGAACAGGTACAGCTGCAGCGCAGCGCGGCGCGTCGCAAGTCGGTAGAGGCGCACCGAGCAGTAGATGAACGCTCCTCCGAGGACCATCGAGCACGCGAGGTAGACGCCCCCCAGCTTGCCGGCGCAGAAGGGCAGCTGTGTGACCGCGTAGAGCAGGAACGTGTAGATCAGGATCTGGCGGCGCGTCTCGGCCGCGCCGCGAACGACCGGGAGCATCGGCACGTTGACTTTCGCGTACTCGTCCTTCATCAGCAGGCTGAGCGCCCAGAAATGCGGCGGCGTCCAGTAGAAGACGATTGCGAACAGAAACACTGCGGTCCACGCCAGGTGGCCGGTCACAGCCGCCCAGCCGACGAGCGGCGGGACCGCGCCGGCGGCACCACCGATCACGATGTTCTGCGCCGTGCGCCGTTTCAGCCAGATCGTGTAGATCCCGACGTAGCCGACGAAGCCGCAGAATGAGAGCCCGGCGGCGAGCCAGTTGACGGCCAAGCCGAGCAGCAGGACGGAGGTGGTCACCAGCAGGATGCCAAAGCCCAGCGCCGCCGCCGGCGAGACGCGACCGCTCGGGATCGGTCGATCGGCGGTGCGCGTCATCTGCGCATCGATGTCGCGGTCCCAGTAGTGATTGACCGCACCGGCGCCGCCCGCCGACAGGTAGCCGCCGATGCACGTCAGCACCACGAGCAGCGGCGACGGCGTGCCTGCCACGTACATCGTCGTGACGGTGGTCAGCAGCAGCAGTGACTGCACCTTCGGCTTTGTCAGCGCGATGTAGTCGGCCAGCAACTGGCGCGCCGGACTCAGCTCGCGCGCCGGCGCCGCAATGACTGCCTTGGCTTGGGAGGCGGCCATGCGATCCCTACGCGGTCACTTGAACCTCGCCGGGGACCTGCGGGCGCGCTCCGGCGCCCTCCTTCGACTGCCGCTCAACCTCGCGCCGGATGTCCTTCATCGGCTCAAGCGATCGTACGCGCGGGATCTCGTCGAAGTTGTTCACCGGCGGCGGTGATGGGGTGAACCACTCGAGCGTGTTCGCCTTCCACGGATCGGGCCCGGCGATCGTCCCATGGGAGAGCGAGCGCCAGACATTGATCACGGTCAGTAGCACGCCGAGTCCGAGGATCCAAGACCCGAGCGTCGAGATCTGGTTGTAGAGCTGCAGATGCCCGATGTCCGGGTACTCGTAGACGCGTCGCGGCATGCCGTCGAGGCCCAGCGAGTGCTGGATCATGAACGTGATCAGCGTTCCCCAGAACATCAGCCAGAACGACC
>JBEKBL010000316.1:0-2651 GCA_050015415.1 Solirubrobacteraceae bacterium | reverse complement strand
AGCGCGGCGGCCAGCGGGAGCGGCGGTTGCGGTGCGCCGATGCGGTGAGCGAGGACGAGGCCGGCGACGATCAGGGCGCCAGCCCAGCCCGCTGCTCGACACGCGCGAGAGAAACCCATCGAGTCACGCAGGATCCATGGCAGGACGAGTGCCGCGAAAGCCCAGAGGGCTGCCGGGGCGAGCCGTCCGGGCGTGCAGAGGGGCTCAACCACGTGCGTCAGCGCCCCGCCGACCGAGCCGTCCCAGCCGGCCCGCGGTCGCGCGCCGCTCACCGCCCCCAGCAAGAGCCGGTGTCCGGTCAGTGCCTCGGTCAACGCAACCCACCAATACCCGACGGCGCCGAGGGCGGCACGCCGCCAGGGCGAGCTTCCGCCGGCCCGCGCAGCGAGCGCGGGAAACGCGGCGGCGACGCCGACGAGACCGAGCAGCGGCGCCAGGCCTGGCAGCGACCACATCCACGGGTCGCTCGCAAGCAGGCTTGGGACCGGCGCAAGCGCGACGGCGAGCAACAGCGCCGTTCCCAGCTGGCCCGCGATTGCCGCGCTGGCAAGCGCCGCGAATGCCAATGTCAGCCAGGCGGCTCGTGGGGCGAACGCGCCGGCGACAAGCGCGATCGACGCGACCGCGAAGACCGTGTTCTCTGTGTGCGGACCGAGCACCGACGACAGTGCCGCGGCGCTCAACGCCGCCAAGCCGGCGCCGGCGATCAGCCGCTTCGCGCGCCCGGTCAGCTCGGTCGGTCGCGTGGAAGTCGGCTCGCGGAGCGTGGGGGCGCGCCGTGCGCGCCGTGCCGTGCCACCAGCCGGCGACGTTAGCGCGTCACGCAGATCGCCGAGGTCACCGCGCTCGGCCGGGTCGATCGACAGAGCACGATCGATCGCCCGAACCAGCCGGCGCGGCAGGTCGGGCCGGCTCTCCGCCAGCGGGGAGATGCCTTCGCTGAGCCGCTTAACCGTCGCGACCGCTGTCGCGCCGCGCAGGGGGTTCTCTCCCGCGAACCCCTCGTACAGCGTCAGCGCAAGCGCGTAGAGGTCGGTTGCCGGCGACGCCTGTTTGCCGTCGGCCTGTTCCGGCGCCATATAGGCGAGCGTGCCGACGACGTCGCCGGTCCTCGTCAGCGGCTGCTCGCCGGCGATCTGAGCGACGCCAAAGTCCGTCAGCTTCGCATGGGCTCCGGTTTTGCCCCCGTCGAGCGCGATGATCACGTTCTGGGGCTTCACGTCGCGATGGATCACACCGCGCGCGTGCGCGTGAGCCAGCGCGTCGGCGAGCGCAACGCCGATTGCAATCAGTTCACGGTCGCGCGGCCGGGGTCCCGCGTAGCGCTTGGCGAGCGAAGCGCCGCGGACGATCTCGCTGACGAGGTAATAGGCGTCGTGGTCTGAGAGCGCCTCGTGGAAGGCGACGATCGCGGGGTGCGACAGCCGCGCGGCGGCCAGCACCTCGCGATCGATCCGGCGGTGGTCGTCGCGCCCCGCGTCGTGCGGGCACGCGATCCGTTTCAGTGCGACCGTTCGGTGCAGACGCTCGTCATAGGCCTCCCAGACCGTCCCGTGACCGCCTGAGCCGAGCGGCTCGATCAGGCGAAAGCGGCCGAGCACGAGCTCGTCGCGCGGGGCGGCGGGGAGGGCGTGCGACGGCGCTCCCGCCGCACGGGGGACGGTGTTCACTCGCGCGCCTTCGCGCAGGAACACGGTGTTTCCTGCCGGCGAGGCGGGCGCATTCCTGCCGACGGCGAGCGATGATCGCAAACTTGCACGGACCGCGTAAAACGCGCCGGTCCGCAATAGTGAGGGCCGCCAAGCCCCTGCAAGGAGCGATGTTGTCGTTCTTCGACGAGGGTGACGAGCCCCGTACAGCAATCGAGTCCCCTAGCCCGCGACGGCGCCCGGGCCGAAGGTCGCCCTCAAGCGCGCGACGGCCGGCCGATGAGCGCACTGTTCTCGCGCGGCGCGCCGGCGCGCTCGGCATCGCGGTCGTGGTCATCGCGATCGTCGTTTTCGCCGTCAGGGCATACCTCTCGAGCCAGAACACTCAGGCTCTGAAGAATTACAACGCGGAGGTCACGACGCTCGTCCAGAACGAGCAGACCCAGGTCGCGCAGCCGTTCTTTACGTCGCTGAACGGCGCTCCCGGAACCTCCGGCCAGCAACTCGGAATGCTGCAGGGCGACATCTACGAGGACTACTTCACGGCCAAGCAGGACGCCGAGACCGCGGCCGGCTGGAGCGTCCCCTCGGCGGTCGCCGGCGCGCAACAGGACCTGCTGCTCGTGCTTGACCTCCGCGCCGAGGCGATTATCAAGGTCTATCAGCAACTCGAAGGCGCGCTCAACGGCGGCTCGCTCAGCGCGATCAGGAAGATCGCGGGCGCAATGGACATGATCAACGCGTCGGACGTGCTCTACTCGGTCCGCGTCCAGCCGCTGATCGAACAGGCGCTGGTGAACGACGGCATCCAGGTCAACGGAGTCGGCGCCGGCGGCGTGAGCCTGGGCGGCGAGAACGTCGTGTCCAGCCAGTTCTTGCCGAACCAGTCGTGGACGATCGCCGGCTACGTGCAGGGGAGGATCCTCGGTAGCACAACACCGCAATTGGGCGGCACCCTGGGCGCCGGTACTCATGGGCACAAGATCATCAGCGTGATGGCCG
>JBEKBL010000315.1:0-2658 GCA_050015415.1 Solirubrobacteraceae bacterium | reverse complement strand
TGGCGTCCCGTCGATAAAGCACACGCTCATCGACCAGAAGCGCTCAAACACCACCTCGCAGCGGAAGAAATGAGCAGCGCCACCGCCGGGCGCCCTTCGGCGCTGCGCCGCCGGGTTGCTCTGGCTTGCGTTCTCGCAGTGGGCCTGGCTGCGAGCGTGCCGGCCGCGCTCGGTGCCAGCTCGCACCTCGCGCCTGCCGGGTTCTTCGGTGTCGGCGGCTGGTCCTATCCGAGCAACACGCAGGCGGCGACGCTCGGCGCCGCCGGGCTGCGGCTTGTGCGAGGTTCGCTCGCGTGGGGGACGATCCAGACCGACCCGGATCCGGCGTCGCGCAACTGGAGCGACCCTGATCGCCTGATGCAAGACGCTGCTGCCGATCACTTCAACGTCCTTTTCGATCTAGACGGTTGTGCCGTCTGGGCCTGCGGCGCTGGCTATGCCCCGCCTAGCGGCACTGAGCTGGCCGCGTACGAGGCGTTCGTGCAGGCCGCCGTTGAGCGCTATGCGCCTGGCTCGCCGTTCTGGGGTGGGCGGCGCAACGTCCCGACCGTCAGCTGGCAGATCTGGAACGAGGTCAACGGCGGCTACTTCTGGCCCGACCCGACGCCGGCCGCCTATGCCACCTTCTTGAGTGAGATCTCCACCGCCATCAGAGCCGTCGACCCGACCGCCACGATCGTCCTTTCCGGCCTCGACCAGCTTCCCGGACTGAGCACCGGCATGCGCCTCGTTCCGTTTCTGCGAGGTCTCTACCGTCAGCCCGAATTTCGCTCGAGCTTCAACGTCGTCGCAATCCAGGGATACGCGCCAAACCCAACGAAGTCGATTGGGATCCTCGACCAGACGCGCCGCGTGATGCTCCGCAACGGCGATGGCGCGCGTCCGATCTGGGTCACGGAGATGGGTTGGGCCGCCGGTGGACCTCCAAGCGCGTTCACGGTCAGTCCGCAAACCCAGCAGCGCTACCTCGTCAAGTCCTGGGACACGATGGTCGCCTGTCGGCGCCGCTGGAACCTCAAGCATGTGCTGTGGTTCTCGCTCCAGGATTTCACGGGCGTCGATCCGAATCTGCCCGACTACTGGGGCTACCACGACGGTCTGATCGACGCAAGCGGTGTGGCGAAGCCCGCCTACGCGAGCTTCCTCAGCTTCCTCGGCCGCGGCCCGTTCCCAGGCGCCCAGTCGTGTCCGCTGAAGGGCGGCATGACGGTTCCGGGTAGCTGAGTGACGCTCAGCCGCTGACGTGAGGTCGGCGTGGCCGTTTCGCGCCGGCCTTCGGTTCGAAGCGTCGCCTGGTTGGCGTGCGAGCCGCGGCTTCGCAGTGTCCTGAGCGTCTCGCGCCGGCGGTATCGTGTCAGTGTGCGCACTGTCGTGTCTGATCCTCCGCCTGCCGATTTCGAGGTGTTCTTGGAGCGTCGTCGGCGCTGGGGGGGCGATCGTCGCGACGAGGTGTGGCAGGGGGTGCTGCACATGAACCCGTTGCCACACGGCCGCCACGCGACGGTCCAGGCGCAGGTCATCGTGCTGCTCGATCCGCCCGCTCGAGCTGCTGGGTTGAAGTTGCTTGCCGAGTCCAACCTCGGTGACCCTGACGACTTCCGCGGCCCCGATGGGATGCTCCAGCGTCCCGGTCCGGACCGCCTGTACTACCCGACTGCGGCACTCGTGCTCGAGGTCGTCTCACCTGGTGACGAGACATGGGACAAGCTGACGTTTTACGCGAGCCATGGCGTGGATGAGCTACTGATCGTCGACCCACAGGAACGCACGGCGCACTGGCTCGTGCTCGACGGCGACGGCTACCAGCCGACACCGCAGAGCGATCTGGTCGATCTCGGTTCGAGCGAACTCGCCGAGCGCATCGACTGGCCGGAACTCGCCGACTGAGTGGGCTCCTGCGATCAGCGGCGCTCAGCCGCTGACGAGTGTGGCCGCGCGGCTCGGCACCGCGTCGATGCGCGCACGGCGCCGCATTGCGATCCAGGCGATAGCTCCGGGCAGCGAGACGATCGCTCCGGCGATCACTGTAAGCAACGAGAACGCCACCGCGCGGCCCGCCGGAACGCCCGCCGGGACCAGCAGTACGCGAAATACGGCCTCGCGTATGCCGATGCCGTTGATTGCGCTGGGTAGGGCCGTCGCGAGCAGAACGACCGGGATGCACGCGGCGAGCAGGCCGAGGTCGAGGTGCAATCCGAGCGCGCGCGCCAGCAGGTAGGCCGCGGCGACGACGCAGAGCTGCGCGGCCAGCGAAATAGCCACCGCACGAGCTAGCAGGGCCCAACGACCGCGGTAGCTCGCGAGGCCGTCGCCGACGCGTCCGATCGGACCCGACAGGCGCGTCCAGCGCAATGTCGCGCGCGCCAGCATCTGCGCCGGCGCCGGGAACAGCAGGAGCGCGCTGCCACAGGCCACTGCGGTCGCGGAGAGTAGACAGGCGATGATTGCGATGCTCGGCAGGCGCGAGTACTGGAGCGCGACGGCGATGGCGCCGACTCCGACGAGCGCCCATGCAGCGACCAGGCGATCCATCAGCACGCTCGCGGTGACACGCGACAGCGCCCCTGCGCGCCGGCCCGCGAGCCAGGCCCGCACAGCGTCGCCGCCGAAGCCGCTCGGAAGCACGTTTGTGAAGAACATGCCGATCCAGCTGAAGCG
>JBEKBL010000314.1:0-2662 GCA_050015415.1 Solirubrobacteraceae bacterium | reverse complement strand
CGCGGCATGCCGTCCGCGAAATCGACAAGGAGCGCGGCACCGTGGCGCCCCGGACGGAGCGGATCAAGCGCTCGCGGGCAAAGGCCAAGGCCGCCCGGCGGGCACGGCGTTCACGACGCTAGGCTAGGCGCGCGCGCGCCGGGCGACCTTGACCCGGTCGACCTTGCTGAGCACGACCTTGCGCAGTCGGACCGCGGCCGGTGTGACCTCGGCGCACTCGTCGCTGCGCAGAAGCTCGAGCGCCTGATCGAGTGACAGCTGGCGGTGCGGGACGAGCCGCACGAGCACGTCGGCGGTCGAGGAGCGGATGTTGGTGAGATGCTTCTCCTTCGACGCGTTCACGTCGAGATCGTCCGCGCGCGCGTTCTCGCCGACGATCATGCCCTCGTAGACGGCTTCGCCCGGACCAACAAACATCGTCCCGCGCTCCTGGAGGTTCATCAGGGCAAACTGCGAGGTCGTGCCGCCGCGATCGGAGACGAGCGCCCCGGTCGGCCGCGGGCGCAGCTCACCGGCCCAGGGCTCCCAGCGATCGAAGACGTGGTGGGCGAGGCCCGTTCCGCGGGTCTCGGTCAGAAACTCCGTTCGCAGCCCGATCAACCCGCGTGCCGGCACGAGGTATTCCATCCGAACCCAGCCGGTTCCGTGGTTGACCATCTGCTCGAGACGTCCCTTGCGCAGCGCGATCAGCTGCGTCACGACGCCGACGTAGTCCTCGGGAACATCGATCGCGAGCCGCTCGACCGGCTCGTGCCGGCGACCGTCGATCTCCCGCGTCAGCACCTGCGGTTGTCCGACAGTCAGCTCGAAGCCCTCCCGGCGCATCAGCTCGACGAGCACCGCGAGGGCGAGCTCACCCCGCCCCTGAACCTCCCAGGCGTCCGGGCGGTCGGTGTCGAGTACGCGGATCGAGACGTTGCCGACAGTCTCTTGATCGAGACGTGCCTTGAGAGCGCGCGCGGTGAGCTTCGTCCCGCTGCGCCCAGCGAGCGGGGAGGTGTTGAGCCCGACCGTGATCGAAAGCGACGGCTCATCAACGCTGATCACCGGCAACGGGCGCGGATCCTCCGGGTCGGCGAGCGTCTCGCCGATCGTCACCTCGGCGATACCGGCGATCGCGACGATCTCCCCAGGCCCCGCCTCGTCAGCGGCCACGCGGTCGAGCGCCTCGGTGACGTAGAGCTCCCCGATCTGGGCGAGCTCGATCGTGCCACCGGCGCGACACCAAGCGATCGTCGCGCCGCGGCGCGCCGTGCCGTGGCGAATCCGGCAGAGCGCCAGCCGACCGACGTAGGGAGAGGCATCGAGGTTCGTGACGAGCGCCTGAAACGGGTGGTCGGGCTCGTACGTCGGCGCTGGGATGCGCTCGAGCAACAGGTTCATCAATGGCGCGAGATCGCTGCCGGGGACACCGACGGTGAGCGACGCCCAGCCGGCTTTCGCGTTGGTGTAGACGATTGGAAACTCGATCTGCTCCTCGGTCGCGTCGAGGTCGAGGAAAAGCTCGTAGACCTCGTCGACGACTTCGCTGATCCGCGCGTCGGCGCGATCGACCTTGTTGACGACGAGGATCACGGGGAGCTGCGCCTCGAGTGCCTTGCGCAGCACGAACCGCGTCTGCGGCAGCGGTCCCTCGCTGGCGTCGACCAGCAGCAGGACGCCGTCGACCATCGTGATGCCACGCTCAACTTCGCCGCCGAAGTCGGCGTGACCGGGGGTGTCGACGATGTTCAGCTTGACGCCGCCGTAGTGCACCGAGGTGTTCTTGGCGAGGATCGTGATGCCCTTTTCGCGTTCGAGGTCCATCGAGTCCATGACGCGCGTGGCGACGTCCTGGCCGGCACGGAAGGCTCCCGACTGCCACAGCATCGCGTCGACGAGCGTCGTCTTGCCGTGGTCGACGTGGGCGATGATCGCAACGTTGCGGATGTCCTTGCGGGCGGTGGGCACGAAAGACGGAGGCTAGTGGACGGAGGCCGTCGCTCTGCGAATCCGCCGGCGCGGGCGGCCGGGGGTCTATATTGCGGCGATCTTGCGTCGGCTGCGAATCGTCACCGTCAGCGAAGGTCTGCGGCATGCGGTTGCCGTGGTCGCCGTCGCCGGGTTGGTCGCGCTCGCGCTGCCCGCCGGCGCCGCCGCCGCCGGCGCCACTAGTCCCGCGTCGTCGCTGATTCCGACGACGACGACTCCGGCGCCGACGCCCAGTACGAGCACCGGCCCGGTGACCGTGGCGCCTGCAGCCAGCAGCTCATCGAGCAGCGGCGGCATCTCGAGCGTGGAGGAGATCGCGATCTTCGTCGCCGCAGCCTTGGTGATCGCCGTGATAGCGCGGATCATCATGAGCGACGCCCGCAGGCACACCCCGGCCGGAGATGCGCCCGACTGGGAGCGGGCGCGAGGGACGGTGAAGCCGCTCGAGCAGCGCATAAAGGAGTCGCGTGCCAAGGCAAAGCGCGCGCGACGAGCGCGACGAGCGGGCCGCTGAGCGTCTCGGCAACCTCTCAGGCGACGCTTACGATTCCCCCATAGGCCGGAAACATGATGCGGCGCACGACGAACAAGGGAGGACGCGGTGGACGACGGCATTGTGATCGCTGGCGGTGGCCTCGCAGCCCAGCGTTGCGCTGAGTCGCTGCGCCGCGGCGAGTATGCGGGGCGCCTG
>JBEKBL010000313.1:0-2666 GCA_050015415.1 Solirubrobacteraceae bacterium | reverse complement strand
GCGCGTGACCGCAGCCGCCGAGCGCGAGCGCGCCGCGGCCGACCGTGAGCACGCGGCGCGTGACCGCATGCTCGCCCAGAAGGACCGCGATGTCCTGTTGCGAGCGCTCGCGTCAGCCGAGGGCGATCAGCCGCGCAACGAGCAGCTGGCGGCGCCGGGCCGATCAGAGCAAAGCGGAGCAGCTCGGCCACCACGCGATGCCGCGGCGGACGGCTGGCGGGAGACGTTCTGGCGAGTCTTCGGACTGTCGCAAAATCCGATGATGCTGCTCGACCAAGATCGGCGGATCGTGGCGCTCAACCACGCGCTGGTCGAATCGCTCGGCTATTCGCGGGAGCGAATGCTCGGCCTGCGGCTCGACACCTTCTACGACCAGATCGAGTGGGAGCTGCTCGACGCGCACTGGCGCGCATTCCAGCGCCGCGGGACATTCGACGGCGACCGGACGATGGTCAACGCTGACGGCGAGCGCGTGAAGGTACACTACGCCGCACACTGGGCGCAGATCGCGGGCCGCAGCCTTGCCTTGTACGTCGCGCTGCAGACGCGGTCCGAGCCACGCCGCGTCAAGCCGGCGAACCTGCGGACGGGCGAAGCGCTGTCGCCGCGCGAGCTCGAGGTGCTCGGATGGGTGGCATTAGGTCGGCGGGCCTACGAGATCGCCGCGGAGCTCGGGATCGCGTCGACCACCGTCGAGTCGCACGTCCGCAGCGCGATGCGAAAGGTCGGCGCCCGCTCGCAGGCTCAGCTCGTCGCGATCGCGTGCGCGAACGATGTGCTCGACGTGCGCCCGCTCGCATCGACGCCCGTCACGCATTAGGGCGGACCCGCGGCTGGCGCTGTGATCCAGCGCGCGTCCACTCATCCGCCTGAATTCCGGGATGCGCGATTTGTTGTTGTGCCCCAACATGGGCTGATGGATCTGAATGGATTCCGGCGGGCGCATCCCGGCATGCGCATGAGGCGCGCGTGATGGAGAGCTCGGACGCCCCCGAGCGTCGGGGCACCGCGCCGGTCGTGCTCGTCGCCGAGGACAGCCCCATCAATCAGGCGCTCGCCGTTGGAATGCTCGAGCACTTTGGTTGCCGGGCCGAGATCGCCTGCACTGGAGTCGAAGCGCTGGAGATGCTTGCCGCGCGGCGCTATGACGCGGTTCTGATGGACTGCCAGATGCCCGACATGGACGGTTACACCGCGACCCTCGAGTTGCGACGCCGTGAGAGCGACACTCAGCACACGCCGATCATCGCGCTCACAGCCCAGGCGGCGGACGGCGACCGCGAGCGCTGTCTCGAGTCGGGGATGGACGATTACCTACGCAAGCCGGTCGGCCTCGATCTGCTCATCCAGACGGTGCGTCGGTGGCTGCCGCCGGAGCTGCGCGACTGGAGCGTCGAGCACTAGGAACGTCGGGCGGCCGGCGGCCGCTTGTCACTCGTGCGACCCGGCACCCTGCCCGTTTTCGGGCGAGCCGGCCCACGAGGCCGGCGGATCGCTCGCCGGAAACGACTCGCGTCCCACCTCGTCGAGCTCGTCGCTGCCGCCGACCTCCGGCTCGGACTCACGCGAGGCGTCCTCGAGCTGCCGGCCGTGATGCTCGTCGCGGGAGTGCTCTGTCATGAGTCAGCGATCAGCTGGATGAATTCCAGGTGGCGGTGAAGTCGGCACCGGTCTGGTCGAGCTGGCCTGGAGACGCGAGCACGTCGCTCGGACTCGCGAGCATCTCGATCGGGGCGAAGATGAAGTCGGAGATCGGGCCGCTCGCGCTGGCGTCGGTCGCTGCGGCGCCGGTGAAGGCCACGGTCCCGAAGTTTGCGAGCGAGGGCAGCGACATACCGATCGTGGGCCGCTCCGCAACCCACTCGGCGGAGGACTGCGCGGGCGTCGACCAGCTCACCCTCGTGACCGAGCTCCAGGACTCGGTCGCGTTCGAGACTGTGAGCGTCCAGGCGCCGCTGATCACGCTGACGGCCGCGGTGATCGAGTCGCCCGGTTTGACCGGGTAGGCCGACTTTGACAGCTCGACTTCGTCGCCGCTGTGGAACGCGTTATCGCCATAGAGCTCGTACCAAGCATCGTACGATGGGCTCCCACCGAGGCAGTCGCTCTCTGTTCCATCCTGCTCGACCGTGGCGCTGGATTCGCCGTCGATCCCGACCCAGTCCGCGGAGTATGAGGGGCTCGTCGAGTTGCACGTGACGGCCGGCACGGTCCACGAGGCCGTGACGGCGGAGAAGGTGCCGCCGGTCGCGACGTAGCCGGACCAGTTCGAGCTGGTCTGATCGGTGAGCGTGAGGGTGGCGGCGGCGCTGCTCACGCTGCCGACCGCGTTGGTGAACACGGCTCGATATTGGTAGCCGCTCTCCTGCCAGCTCGTCGTGAAGAAGTACGTTGTCGACGTCGCGCCGGCGACCGTACCCCAGGTGTTGCCGCCGTCGGTCGACACCTGCCACTGCACACTCGGGGCGGGAGTACCCGAGGCGGCCGCAGTGATGCTCGCGGAGCTGCCGGCGGCGGTGGTCACGCTCGAGGGCTGCGTCGTAACCTGCGGGGGGATTCCAATGGTCAGCGTCGCCGGGCTCGATGTGGCGGCGCTCACGTTGTTCCAGAAGACGGCCTCGAACTCCTCACCGCTGTCAGCTGCAGTCGTCGTGAACGAGTAGGTC
>JBEKBL010000312.1:0-2679 GCA_050015415.1 Solirubrobacteraceae bacterium | reverse complement strand
GGGCTGTGGCTGACGCCGCGGCATTCGAGCAACGGACGAGAGACATCGAGGCAGCCTGGCGCGAGCGGATCGGCTCCGTCCGCAAGAACTCGGCCGCTGACCTGCTGCTCCGTGCTCTCCCCGGAGCTCCGGTGGTGACCGTTCCGGCCGCGGCGACACTCATCGGGCGCTCCTTCACCGCGGCAAACAACGCCGTGGCCCAGCTCGTCAAGGCAGGAGTGCTTCGACAGGTCAACGTCGGTCGACGCAACCGCGCCTACGAGGCACCGGAGATCATCGCTGCGTTCACCGATCTGGAACGACAGCTCGCGAGCCCCGATGCAGACACGCTGACGAGCAAGCCCGCTCGCCCCGTACCGCAGCGGCGCTGATCACTTCGACCCTCCGGCGACCGGGGCGATCGACCCGGCGAACGCGCGGTTCAGTGTGTCGACGTCCTGCGGCCGCGGTTTCGCGTGGAGGTAGCGCTCCGTGGTGCTGAGGCGCGAGTGGCCGAGGAAGGCCTGGACGAAGTGCGCGCCTGCCTCGCGGGCGACGAGCGAGCCGGCGGCGTGGCGCAGCGCGTGGAAGCGCAGGGGGCGCAGGCCGGCGGCGTCGCGGGCGCGGGTGTAGCGGCGACGGACGGCGGAGCGGTCGAGGCGCCGGCCGAGGCGCGAGCAGAAGACGTAGTCGTCGCGCTCGGTGTAGTCGCCGCGGTCGGCCAGGCGCGCAAGCGCGGCGGCGCTGGCGTCGGCGAGCGGCAGCGAGCGGGCCTGGCGGCTCTTGGTCGGCCCCTCGACGCCGGCGCTGACTGCGCGGTGGATGATCACGCGGCGGCGCTCGAGGTCGACGTCCTCCCAGCGCAGTGCGAGCAGCTCGCCGAGGCGCATGCCGGTGTAGGCCGCGACGCGGTAGAGCTCGGCGTCCTGGCGGTCCTCCCAGGCACGCCACTCCGCCTCGCCGGCGGGGAGGCCGTCCCACTGGATGCCGCGGTGCCCACCGGCCTCGGCGGCGCGGGCGAGCGCCTCGATCTCCTCGGGCTCGAAGAAGTCGAGCACCGCCGGTGGCATCTCGCGGCGCTTGCTCGTGCCGGTGACGGGGTTGTGCGCGAGCGCGTAGGTGTCCTCGCGCTGGGCGTAGGTGAACATCGCGCTCAGGACCTCGCGGTGCTTGTTGACCGAGCGCGGGCTCATGCCCTCGCGCTCGAGGCCGCGCAGGAAGCTCGCGACGTCGCTCGTGGTGAGCTTGCTGATCGGGCGATCGCCGAGCGCAGCAAGGATGCGCCCGGGGCTGCGTCCGCCGCCGCGGCGGTGCGGCGTGCCCGGTTCGCTAAGCACGTAGCCGTAGTCCTGCACCGTCGCGGGCTTGGCTCCCTTCTCATGCTCGACGTAGTCGAGCCACGCGCCGGCAAGCTCGCGGACGCTCGCACCACGCTGACGGCGCTCGCGCTGCTCGGCCTCGATCGCCTTCTCACCGGCGTCGTGCTCGGCGACGAGCTGCGCCATCCGGACCGTGCCGCGCTTCTCGTCGAAGTAGCCCTCGGGGACGCGGCCGCGGCGCGGACGCCACTCGCCGCCCGGGTCACGGTCGAGCCAGGCGGAGCCAACGCGGCGCTTGACCTGGACGCCGCCGCGACGCCATTTGGCCTCGTAGTAAGGGTGGCCCTCGGCGTCCTCGCGGACCACCAGCGCACCGGTCGGAAGTTGGGGCACGGCGCCAGGGTACCACCTCGGTACCGCGTGAAACTCGGTACCGCTTTCGGTACCACTTGACCCTGAATGGACCGTTTTTACTGGCTCTAAGCGAAGTGAAAAGGCCCGAAAATGCTCGTCCTAGACTATCGTCTCCTGGATCGCACCCAGGAGGTCGGGGGTTCGAGTCCCCCTAGCTCCATTGGCCGTTGCCATCTGACAGCGGGTTTTGCTGCAAATGTTGTCGTGCCGCAGCGCTGTGCGGTCGGCTCCGGTTGGCCGCTGGTGGTTCGCAGCGGGTTCCGGGTGGGGAAGGGTGCTTGGTCGATGTCAAGGGGCGGCCCGTTCGCGGAACGCGCCGCCCCCGCTGCAGGGTGGGCGCTGGGTCAGGCCGGGAAGGGCTCTGGTTGGCGCGCGCCGGGTATGTAGCTGTCCTCGGCCTCGAGCAGTTGCCGCAGTTGCGTTCTTAGCTCAGGCGTGTCCGGATGACCGTGCACGGTCGAGGCGTGCTGCGCCGCGGTGATGATGACCTCGTCCTCCTCGCCGATGATCGTCAGGGAGCACTTGCTGTCGCTTTCGAAGCGCCGACAGTCGGCAATCATGCGTGCCATCTACCTCTCCTCTCGCTTTTGATCAGGTTTGCTTGGCGTAGTTGCTGGCGCCAAACCAGTCCACGACCACGACGGGCTCGTCGCCGACCACCCACGCGTCGTGGCCACTTGGAAGCGAGGTGACATCGCCCGGACCGGCGATGAACTCGGTGCCGTTGTCCATGCGGATCGCGAGGCGGCCGCTGACGTGGTATTGGAAGTGCGGCGCCTGACAGCTGTCGGTCTGGGCGATCGGCTTGACGTCGTTGGACCAGCGCCAGCCGGGCTCCAGAACGAGCCGGCCGATCTCGGCGTCCCCGACAGCCAGGATCTCGGCGCGACCGTTGGGGAACTCGCGGACCTCGTCCGGCATTCCGAAGGTCTTGTGCTCGGTCGACTGCATTGAACCCCCTTTCGAA
>JBEKBL010000311.1:0-2695 GCA_050015415.1 Solirubrobacteraceae bacterium | reverse complement strand
TCGACCACCTGCCGATCGCCCGCGAGCGCGACGCCTACGAGATGCACATTGCCACGCCGCCCGGCCTCGACTTTGAATCGGTCGCGCGCGCCTACGCGCTCGCCTATCTCGCCCCGGGCTCGCTCGACGAGCTTGCGTCGGCGCTCGAGCGCGGCCTCGCCGAGCCTCGGCGCTCGACGCTCGTGCACCTGCGCTTCGAGCGCGACGCGAGCCTCGAGGCGCATCGGCGTCTCCAAGAGGTGGCGCGTAGCGCCCTCAGCTGACCTCCCTCGCAGGTTGGTCAGTGCGACGGCCAGCGTGCCGCCGGCTACCTCGTGGCGATCGCGATAAGCAGCACGCCGACGGCCGCGGCGACGACCGCGAACGGCGCGATCGCGAGCAGCCACCGGGGAGCTTCCCGCCGCGCCGCATCGTCTGACCGGCGACGCGCGCGCCGATCGGGCGCGTCGGATGTGAGCCAGATACCGTCGTACCAGCGCCGGAGGTCCTCGGCCCAGCGCGGCGCTGCCATGCTCAGCTCAGGACCGGCAGCAGTGCGGCCAGCTTGACCTCGGTCTCGGCGAGCTCGGCGGCCGGATCGGAGTTCGCGACGACGCCGACGCCGGCGTAACAGCGTGCGACCCTGCCCTCGATCAGCGCACAGCGCAGCGCGACACAGAACTCTCCATCGCCGTTCGCGTCGGTCCAGCCGACCGGACCGGCGTACCAGCCGCGATCGATGCCCTCGAGGGCACGGATCAGCGGCAGGGCGCGGGCCGTCGGCTCGCCTCCGAGCGCGGGCGTCGGGTGCAGCAGGCCCGCCAGCTCGATCGCGTCGACCGGCTCCGCGAGCTGGGCGCGGATCGGCGTGGCCAAGTGCTGGATGTTGGCGATCCGAACGACGGACGGCTCACTCGGCATCGTCACCCAGACGGCGTGGCGGCGCAGCTCATGCTCGATCCGCTCGGCAACGATCGCGTGCTCGCGACGCTCCTTGCCCGAGCGCAACATGCGCTCACCGAGATGGTCGTCCACCGCCGGATCGGCACTGCGACCGGTCGAGCCGGCGAGCGCCAGCGTGCTGGCACGAAGTCCCTCGCGCCGGATCAGCAGCTCTGGGCTCGCGGCCACCAGCGTCGACTCGCCGCGCCCGATGGCAAGGACGAAGCAGCCGCTGAAAGCGCCGCGCAGCACGTCGTAGACCGCCGCTATCGCGTGTTCACGCGGGGCGTGGACCTCAACCTCGCGTGCGAGCACGATCTTCTCGAGCTCGCCGCGATTGATCAGCTCGACGGCGTGCGCAACGGCGGCCTCGTAATGCTCCGGAGCGAGCGCGCCACCCACCCGATGACGTTCGGTCGGGTGCGGGTCGAGCAGCGGCAACGGCGCGACACGAAGCCCGGCCAGCCGTCCCGTAATGCGAGCCATCATCTCCTCGGGGGAGTCGCCCGGCCGTGCGAGCGCGGCGGCCGTGCACCACGTCTCGCCGCCGCGGCGAGCGAGCGCGATCTCCGGCACCACGAGCGACGCCGGCGCGAACGGTGACCAGTGCAGCGCACTCGCACCGTCGTCGGCGAACGCAAAGCCGCCAGCCGCCACGAGACCACTGCCGAAAGGTCCCTCGGACGGCTCCGCGCAGGCCTGCGCGGCAAGTTCCCGCCAGCGCTCCGCGACGCGTCCGAAGCGGCCAGGTCCCCGGTCCTCGAGCGTAACGACAGCCCCGAGCCCTCCGAGCGAGGCGCCGGCGCGCTCCGGCTGCTCGAAGCAGATCCACGGCTCACCGGCCGCCCGCGACGCGAACACCACCTCAGCCGGATCGATCGCGACCGGCAGGGGCCAGCTCACGCCAACGAGCCTCGGCCCAGACCGGCGCCCCCCGCGGACACCTCTCGCGATGCTCCCGCGCAGCCTCGCGAGCGCATCCTGGGGCAGCATGAACGGCGACGTGCCGGCGTCGGACTTGGCGAGCGCTTGCGGCGGCGCCACCTCCACTAGATGGTGAGCTCCACGGCCGGCGGCCCCGTCAATCTAGGTCTCGCCCCGCCCGCGCCCCATCGCGATCTCGCCCGTTCGCATCATCTCGATCAGGCCGTAGGGACGCGCGACCTGCGCGAAGGCCTCGATCTTCTCCTCCTCGCCGGTGATCTCGATCACGACCGAGCGCTTGTTCACGTCAACGACGCGGCCACGAAAGATCTCGCAGAACTCGAGCAGTTCGCTGCGCGCGGTGCCCTCGGCGGCGATCTTGAACAGCGCTAGCTGCCGCGTCACCGTCGCTCCCGGCTCGAGATCGCGGATCTTGAGGACGTTGATCAGCTTGTGCAGCTGCTTGGTGACCTGGTCGATTGGATGCAGCGCGCCGTCGACCGTCAGCGTGATGCGAGCGATCTGCTCGTCCTCTGTCGGACCGACGGTGAGCGTTTCGATGTTGAACCCGCGCCGCGCGAACAGGCCGGCGATCCGCGTGAGTACGCCCGGCTTGTTCTCGACGAGGATCGACAGCACGTGCTTGCGGCCTGTCCGCAGGCCGACCGCAGCATCGAGTTCTTCGAGGCTGAGCAGTTCCTTGGTCCCGGGCTCGCCCATCGCCGCTCACCCCACCATGTCGCGAGCGGCAGCGCCGGGCGCGATCATCGGGTAGGTGTTCTCCTCGCGCGTCACCCGCACATCCACGACCACCGGACCCGGCGTCGCGATCGCCGCACGGATGTCGTCG
>JBEKBL010000310.1:0-2706 GCA_050015415.1 Solirubrobacteraceae bacterium | reverse complement strand
GCCGCTGATGGGCGCGCCCGGCGCGGTACTGCTCTACGGCCTGATCGGGCTGCTTGTCTGGCCGACGAGCAGGCCGGCTGAGCGGTCCGCCGCAGACGGCGGACCGATCGGCGACCGCGGCGGCAAGATCATCTGGAGCGTCCTATGGGTCGAAGCGGCGTACCTCTGGTTGCTCAACGTCAACAGCAGCAAGAACGCGATCCACGACCAACTGCTCGGCATGGCAAGCGCAGCACCGCACGTCCTCGCGACCTGGGAAAGCTCGGTCGCGACCGTCGCGAAGAACAACGGCGTGACCCTCGCGATCGTTCTCGCGGTCGCGTCGGCGGCGATTGCTGGTGGTGTGTGGACGAGGTGGCGCCCGATCGCGCTTGGCGGCGGGATCGTCCTTGTACTCGCATATTGGGTGCTCGGTCAGAGCATGGGCGGACCGTTCTGGATCGGCAACGCAACCGACGTCAACAGCGGGCCGCTGTTCGTGCTGCTCGCGCTCACGTTGATGCCGCCGCTCACGATCGCAGCCCGCTCCCATCGAGCGAAAGCGACGCGCGCAGAAAACGCACAAACCGTTACAGCAACATAAGCAACGCGCCCGGGTTCGGGGCCAGCAGCAACCTCGGCCCCGAACCCGGCCGCCCATCACAGCGCGAGCATCAGCACCTACGACCACATCCGGAGCGTCCCGATCAGAGAATTTCTTCATCTCGGTAATGACTGCGCCGTGGCGAGCGCTGACGGTGAGCCGATCGCGTTCGTGGCCGTCGCGGTCGGTCGGGCCGGCAGTGTGCGGGCGGCAATCTGGCTGGTCGAACGGCGCGCTGATCGAGCGAGCGCCGGCAAGCCGAGCTGGGAGAATTTGCGATGAGCGCGACCGATGAAACCAGAGCCGTGTCGCCTCTCGCGCCAGCGGTAGATGGGTTGGAGAGCGTCGAGTTTGACGTGAGCGGGATGACGTGCGGGTCGTGCGCGGCTCGTGTGCAGCGCGCGCTCAGTCGCGAGCCTGGCGTGAGTGATGCGCTTGTGAACTATGCGACCGGACGGGCAACGGTCGAGCTTGCGGCGGGGACGCTCGATACTGACCGGCTCGTCGCGGCGGTCGCGAGTGCTGGCTATGGCCTGTCGCTGGCTGCAGGGAGCGCCAGCGAGCAGGCGCACGTGTTCGAGGAGCAGGATGCGGCTGATGCGCGAGCGCAGCGCGGGCTGTTGGCGCGGATCGTGGTCGCTGTACCGCTCGCTACGGCGATCGTGGTCCTGACGTTGATGCATCCGCATGATCCGACGTTCCGCTGGGTCACGGGCGCGCTGGCAGTGCCGGTTCAGTTCTGGTGCGGCTGGCCGTTCCTGGCATCGGCGTGGGCGCGAGCGCGGGCGCGTGCCACCAACATGGACACGTTGATAGCGCTGAGCACGCTCGCGAGTTTCGTTTACTCGAGCGTGGTGCTGCTGAGCACGGAGACTGCGTACAGCCACGGGGTCGCGGTCAACAGCTTCAACATGCCGCTCGACTACGAGATGGGGGCGATCATCATCGCTGCGCTCCTGGTCGCGCGCTGGTGTGAGGCGAAGGCCCGCAGGAGTGCGGGCCGCGCGATCCGCGAGCTCGCGCAGCTCGGCGCGACACAGGCACGAATCGTCGACCCCGAGGATCCCAGCGCGCCGGAGCGGCTGGTCGCGGTCGAGGAGGTTCACCGCGGCGACGTGTTCCTCGTGCGTCCGGGCGACAAGGTGCCGGTCGACGGGATCGTGATCGCTGGGGAGTCAGCGGTCGACGAGTCGATGCTCACGGGCGAGTCGCTGCCGGTGCAGAAGAGCACGGGCGCGCTGCTCACTGGGGCGACGTTGAACATCGACGGCGTGCTGCGAGCACGGGCGATCGCGGTCGGCGCCGATACGGCACTGTCACATCTCGTTGCGCTCGTCGAGCAGGCGCAGGCTTCGAAGCCGAAGCTGCAACGCCTGGCCGATGAGATCTCGCGCTACTTCGTGCCGGCGGTGCTGGTGCTGGCCGCGCTCACCTGTCTCGCCTGGCTGATCACCGGTCAGGGGCTCGTCGGGATGTTCGCGATGATGCACCTGCAGCGCGGTATGGACGCGACTATCGCCGTGCTGATCGTTGCTTGCCCATGCGCGCTCGGTCTCGCGACGCCGGTCGCGATCCTTGCCGGCACAGGTCGTGGCGCGCGACTCGGACTCCTGATTCGCAGCGCCGAGATCCTCGAGCGAAGCCAGGAAGTCGACACGATCGTGCTCGACAAGACCGGGACCGTTACCACCGGTGAGCTGTCGATCGCCGCCATTTGGGTGGCGCCGGCGCACGACGAGGATCGCGTGCTGTCGCTTGCCGCCGCCGCGGAAGTCGGTTCGGAGCACCCCGTTGCGCTGGCCATTGTCGCTGGCGCACGCGAGCGTGGTCTCGAGGTGATCCGCCCCGCGCAGTTCCGCTCCACGCCCGGCCAGGGTGTGCGGGCGGTGCTTGACGGCGTCGCGACGTGGGTTGGACGTCCACAGGGTCTCGAGCTGCCAGCGGGCGTGAGGGGTGTGCTTGAGGCGTGGGAGCAGGACGGCAGGACAGCGGTCGTGGTCGAGCGCGACGGCCAGACGATCGGCGCGATCGCGCTCGCCGACACCATCAAGCCCGAGGCGCGCGATGCGATCGCAGGTTTACAGCGGATGGGGATCGACGTCGAGCTTCTCACCGGCGACAAC
>JBEKBL010000309.1:0-2719 GCA_050015415.1 Solirubrobacteraceae bacterium | reverse complement strand
AGCGTTCGACATCTACAGCCGCCTGCTCAACGAGCGGATCATCTTCCTCGGGACGCCGATCGACGATCAGATCGCCAACCTGATCGTCGCGCAACTGCTGCATCTCGAAAGCGAGGATCCCGACAAGGACATCTCGCTCTACATCAACTCGCCCGGCGGCTCCGTCTACGCCGGTCTCGCGATCTACGACACGATGCAGTTCGTCAAGCCGGACGTGCAGACGATCTGCGTCGGAATCGCAATGTCGATGGGCGCGCTGCTCCTGTCCGGCGGCGCGAAGGCGAAGCGGATGGCCCTGCCCAACGCGAAGATCCTGATCCACCAGGTCAGCTCGAGTTTCCAGGGACAGGCGACCGATATCGAGATCCATGCGCGCGAGATCATCGACATCCGCCGCCGCCTCGACGAGATCATCGCCGAGCACACCGGCAAGACGGTCGACGAGGTCAAGAACGACACCGACCGCGACTACTTCATGAGCGCCGACGAAGCGCGTGAGTACGGCATCATCGACCGCGTGATTTCGGAGCACTGACCCACCGCACTCGAGCATGGCCCGACCGACAGACTCCAACGAGCAGCTCCTCTGCAGCTTTTGCGGCAAGTCTCAGCGCCAAGTCAAGAAGCTGATCGCCGGACCCGGCGTCTACATCTGCGACGAGTGCATCGATCTCTGTAACGAGATCATCGACGAGGAGCTCGTCGCCCCGCCGACCTTCGACATCTCGAGCCTGCCCAAGCCGCGCGAGATCTACGGCGTTCTCGACGAGTACGTGATCGGGCAGGACAGCGCCAAGCGCACGCTCTCGGTTGCCGTCTACAACCATTACAAGCGCGTCCAGATGATGCACGCCGAGGACGCCGAGATCGAGCTGCAGAAGTCGAACATCCTGCTGCTCGGCCCGACCGGTTGCGGCAAGACGCTGCTCGCCCAGACGCTCGCACGGATCCTCAACGTTCCGTTCGCGATCGCCGACGCGACGGCGCTGACCGAGGCCGGATACGTCGGCGAGGACGTCGAGAACATCCTGCTGAAGCTGATCCAGGCCGCCGACTACGACGTCAAGAAGGCCGAGACCGGCATCATCTACATCGACGAGGTCGACAAGATCGCGCGCAAGGCCGACAACCCGTCGATCACGCGCGACGTCTCCGGCGAGGGCGTCCAGCAGGCGCTCCTCAAGATCCTCGAGGGAACCTCCGCCTCGGTTCCGCCCCAGGGCGGGCGCAAGCACCCCCACCAGGAGTTCCTCTCGATCGACACGACGAACATCCTCTTCATCTGCGGCGGCGCGTTCGCCAACCTCGACAAGGTGATCGAGCGGCGAATCGGCCACAAGGGCGTCGGCTTCGGCGCCGCGATCCAGCCGAAGCGGACCAAGGACGACGGTGAGATCTTCGAGTCCTGCCTGCCCGAGGACCTCGTCCAGTACGGCCTGATCCCCGAGTTCATCGGCCGCCTGCCCGTGATGTCGGCGGTGCACCAGCTGACCCACGACGACCTCGTCGCGATCCTCACCGAGCCGCGCAACGCGCTCGTCAAGCAGTTCCACCGCTTCTTCCACTTCGACGGCATCGAGCTCGTCTTCTCCGATGACGCCCTGGTCGCAATCGCCGAGCGCGCGCTCGAGCGCGAGACCGGCGCCCGCGGCCTGCGCTCGATCATCGAGGAGGTCCTGCTCGAGGTGCAGTTCGAGCTGCCCTCCCGCCGCGACGTCAAGAAGTGCGTCGTCACACGCGAGACGATCGAGAAGGGCCTGACCCCGACGCTCGTCACCGAGGCCGTCGCCGACGAGCCCGACGTCGCCGACGAGACGCTCGAAGAAGCCGGTTAGCGGGACGCCTCGGCGCATGCGCCGAGGCGGCGATCGGTGCATGCACCGATCGCCGGGTGGCTGCATGCAGCCACCCGTACAGACACTGGCCGGTACCCTTCACCTCAGGTGCCTCCACGCCGTTCGCTAGACGATCTCGCGTCGCGCAAGCGCTTTGAGCCGCGCGAGATCGAGCCGCGGCTGATCGCCGCGTGGCTCGACTCGGGACTGTTCCATCCGCCGGCGGAGGGGAGTGCGGCCGAGAACTATTCGATCGCGATTCCGCCGCCCAACGTGACCGGCGTGCTGCACATGGGTCACGCGTTCGGCGGTGCGATCCAGGACGCGCTGGTCCGCCACGCGCGCATGCAGGGCCGGCCGACGAAGTGGATCTTCGGCACCGATCACGCCGGAATCGCCACGCAGACGCAGGTCGAGCGGGCTGTGATCGCCGAGGGGACGACGCGCGCGCAGCTCGGCCGTGACGCGTTCCTCGAGCGCGCCTGGCGCTGGCGCGAGGAGTACGGCTCGGCGATCGTCGAGCAGTACAAGCGGCTCGGCGCCTCGTGCGACTACGAGGACGAGCGCTTCACGCTCGATCCGGCCTACCACGACGCGGTGATCAAGGTCTTCGTCGAGCTCCACGAGCGCGGCTACATCCACCGCGATCACTATCTCGTCAACTGGGATCCGGGCAGCGGCTCGGCGATCTCAGACCTCGAGGTCGAGGAGCGCGACGAAACCGACACGCTGTATTCGATCGCCTATCCGCTTGCCGACGGCGACGGGGAGCTGGTGGTCGCGACGGTGCGGCCCGAGACGATGCTGGGCGATGTCGCGGTCGCCGTGCACCCTGACGATGAGCGGTACACGCACCTGATCGGCCGGACAGCGATCCTGCCGCT
>JBEKBL010000308.1:0-2736 GCA_050015415.1 Solirubrobacteraceae bacterium | reverse complement strand
ACCTGATCGGGCCGCACCCTGACGGGCACACGCGAATAAACCGCGCGCCACCACAGCTCGGCGAGCACGCGCACCGACTCGTCCGCGTCGCCGCCGCCGATCACGACCTCGCGCACGATCTGGGCCTCGACCATCGCGAGCAGCGCGCGTGAGGAGGTTCCCGCGGGGATGTCGTCGGGCGCGAGGCCGCGCTGCTGGTCGCGCCGGATGCGCCGTGCGGCGGCGTTTCGCAGGCGCATGATGTAGGGCTCCCACTCCGCCGGCAGGCGGTCCATCTGGCCCGATAGGCGCGCGGCGAGGAGCAGCACCGAAGCGTGCTCGTGGACCGCGGCGACGGTCTGCGCGAGCGCGCGGTGGATGTCGCGCCGCGGGTCGCCCTCGCCGTCGAGGTAGGGCTCGGCGGCCGCGTACATGTCGCTGAAGGCGAGCTGGATCAGGCGGTCGATCACCGCGCGCTTGTTCGGGAAGTAGAAGTAGACGGCGGTGCGGCTGACGAACGCGCGCTTGGCTAGGCCGTCGATCGTGATTCGCTCATAGGCCTCCTCGAGCAGCGCCGCGCGCGCCGCGGCGAGGATCGACTGCTCGGTCGCGTTGCGCGAGTGGGCGTCACGGGAGCTGATCCCATCGACGACCTTCAGTGCTCTCTCGGCCACCCGACACAGCGTAGCCCGCGCGACGCGCTAGCGAAGAGCCTGCGCGAGCGCCTCGTAGGCGGGGCACAGCTGCACCCAGCGATCGCGCCAGGGGCCGGGCTCACGACCGGCGATCACGGTGGCGAGGTCCTCGGCGTGCGCCTGCCACCCGGCGCCGTGGAGGTGGAGCTCCGAGAGCGGTAGTCCGCGCTCCTCGATCACGAGTCGCGTCGCCTGGCCCTCGCCGCTCAGCACCGCCTCGATGACCGCCTCATCGCTCGAGCCGGGCTCCATCGTCAGCAGCAGTCGATGCGGCGGATCGCACACATCGATCCGGCCCGGACCCTCCCAGGTGCTGGTGAACCTGACGTTGAAGCTGCCTCCGAGGCGAAGGTCGCCTTCGACCGTCGCGATCCAGCGCGCGAGGCGTTCGGGCTCGGTCAGAGCCGACCAGAGATCGTCGATGTCCGTGTCGTATACGTCCTCGATCCGGATCGCGCCTCTCGCGTCGTCGATTCGCCGAAGGCTGCCGATCAGCCGGTGGGTCTGGTTGGCGGTGGGCGTCATCTCGTGCCTTTCGGTTGGTGTTTTCCGCGAGCGACTTCGGTGTGGAGCGCGTCGAGGCGCTGATGCCAAAGCCCCCGGTAGTGATCGAGCCACGCATCGACCTCGGCCAGCGGCTCGGGGCGCAGGCTGTAGAGCCGCCGCTGCGCCTCGTGGCGCACCTCGACGAGGCCGGCCTCCCGCAGCACCCGGAGGTGCCGCGACACTCCGGGCCTCGCAATCGGCAGCCGTGCGGCGAGCTCGCCGGCGCTCACAGGACGATCTCGCAGAGCCTCGAGCAGGGCCCGGCGGCTCGGGTCTGAGAGCGCGTGCAGCACTTCGTCCACGCGAAGAGTGTACCCAATCAGTTACGTACCCGTCAAGGTACGCGCGAAACCTCGAATGACGAGGCGCGCGAGCCGACGGCGATGAGCTGCGGACCGCGGTCTAGGACGCTGCGAACGCGAGGCAGGCGTTCTGGCCGCCGAAGCCGAACGAGTTCGACAGCGCCAGCTTGATCCCCGGCGCCTCGCGGGCGCCCTCGGTGATGTAGTCGAGATCGCAGTCCGGATCGGGCTGCTCGTAGTTGATCGTCGGCGGCATCACGCCACGGCGCAGCGTCTCGACGCAGACCAGCGCCTCGGCGGCGCCGGCGGCGCCGAGCAGATGCCCGATCGCTGACTTCGTCGATGACACCGGCGGGGCGTCATCGCCGAACAGCCGGTGGATCGCAAGCGTCTCGATGCGATCGTTGATCGGCGTCCCCGTGCCGTGCGCCGAGATGAAGTCGACATCCGCCGGGGCGGCGCCGGCGTCGGCGAGGGCGGCCCGCATCGCGACCTGCGCCCCGAGCCCCTCTTCGTCGGGTTGGACCATGTCGAACGCGTCGTTCGAGGCGCCGTAGCCGAGGACTCGACCGTAGACCTTCGCTCCGCGCGCGGCGGCGTGCTCTTCACGCTCGAGCACGAGCACGCCGGCGCCCTCGCCCATCACGAAACCGTCACGACGCGCGTCGAACGGACGCGACACGCCCTCCAGGGACAGGGCTCCCATCCGCCGGAACGCGGCGATGCACAGGCTCGTCAGCGCCGCTTCGCTGCCGCCGGCCAGCACGACGTCGGCAGCCCCGCGCTCGATCATCCGCATTCCCTCGCCGATCGCGTGCGACCCGGTCGCGCACGCGGAGGCGATCGAGAAGCCCGGCCCGTGCAGACCGAGGTGGATCGCGACCTGGCCGGCGGCGGCGTTGGGCATCATCATCGGCACGAAGTTGGGGGAGACGCCGCGCTCGCCGCGCTCGAGAAACGATGTGCACTGCTCCTGCAGGGTCGTCAGCCCGCCGACCCCTGTTCCGAGCAGCACCGCGACGCGATCGGGGTCGCACTCCGCCACTGCCGCATCTGCGGCGGCCTCCAGTGCGGCGACGAGGCCGAGCTGCGTGAAGCGGTCCATGCGCCGCGCGGCGCGCGGATCGAGGTACTGGTCGGGATCGAACTCGATGCAGGCCGACAAACCGTCGACGATCCCGGAGCGGCCGGCGAGAAGCGCGTCGAAGAACTCG
>JBEKBL010000307.1:0-2779 GCA_050015415.1 Solirubrobacteraceae bacterium | reverse complement strand
CGCCGTGGCCGCTGCGGTCATGCGCTTGGCGAGCATCATGCTCGTCGGATCATCGTCGACGCGCCGGCGCGCGCGTTCACAGGCTCCGCTTCAGCCGCCGTTGCCCGAAGTCCGGCACGCGCTAACGTCACCGTCACAGATTCGGGAATCGCGACGACAAAGGAGCACCAATGCCCGCAACAGCACCGCCGGCGCACCTGCCATCACTCGGCGGCCACGAACGCGCCGAGGTCGGCCGGCAGCTGCAGGAGACCCTGGTCGAGCTTGTCGACCTCCCACTCGTGGGCAAGCAGCTCCACTGGACGGTCGTCGGTCCGCTGTTCCGACCGCTTCACCTCTACCTCGACGAGCTCGTTGATTCCTGGCGTGAGCTCTCTGACACGGTCGCCGAGCGCGCAGTCGCAGTCGGTGTCTTCCCCGACGGCCAGGCGAGCACAGTCAGCGAAGCCGCCGAGCACGGCCCACTCGCGGCCGCGCCGATCGCCGACCATGACGTCGTCGCCGAGCTGGTCCGACGCGTCGCGGAGGTCAGCGAGCGCACCCGCGCACGGATCGACCGACTGGGTGAGCTGGACGCCGGCTCGCAGGACGTTCTGATCGAGGTGCTGCGTGCCGTGGAAGAGCAGCAATGGATGCTGCGCTCGCAGCTCACGCCCGGCAAGGGCGCCTGAGTCGGCCGCAGGACCGATCGCCGGCAGGCGCGGGTCTGAACCCGCGCTTTAGGCAGGCTTGTGCTCCTCGTCGGGCTCGCCGTACTCGTTGTCGAGTGGCTCCTCGTCCTCCCCAGCGTCGCGGATGATTCGTAGAGTGCCGTGCTCGTCGCCGTGCGAGGCGTGCTCGATCAGGTCCTCCTCGGCGAGCTCGAAGCCCTCGGCCTCGCCACCCCCGGCCTCCTCGACCGCGCGCCGCTCCTCGAGGCGACGAGCCTGGAGGTCGAGGTCTGCCTGCGAGGTACTCGGATCATCCACCGACACGACTCTACCCTCTGGCCGTCGCCGCAGCCGGCCGCCGCTACGCGAAGAAGACCTCGGCAGCCGCGTAGAAAGCAGGATCGAGCAGTTTTGGCTCGCGCAGTGCGTCGGCGAGCGGCACCTCGACGATATCGGTCGCCTGTAGCGCAACCATCACGCCGAAATGCCCGGCGTTGACGGCGTCCATGGCCGCGACGCCGAAGCGCGTTGCAAGCACGCGGTCGTAAGCGCTCGGGGTGCCGCCACGCTGGACGTGACCCAGCACCGTGACGCGCGTCTCGTAGCCCGTGATCTCCTCGATCTCCTCGGCGAGTGCGGCGCCAATCCCCCCCAACCGCTCGTGGCCGAAAGCGTCGGTTCCCTTGGCGGTTGTCGAGAGCCCCCCGTCCCTTGGCGTAGCCCCCTCTGCAACCACGACGATCGAAAACGTCCTGCCCCAATCGTGGCGATGGCGCAGGCGCCCGCAAAGCTCACCGATGTCGAAAGGCCGCTCGGGCACGAGGATCGCGTCCGCGCCGCCCGCCATGCCGGAGTAGGTGGCAATCCAACCGGCGTGGCGGCCCATCACCTCGAGCACCATCACCCTGTTGTGCGATTCGGCGGTCGTGTGGAGGCGGTCGATCGCATCGGTTGCGATCTGCACCGCGGTGTGGAAGCCGAACGTGAAGTCGGTGCCGCCGAGGTCGTTGTCGATCGTCTTCGGCACGCCGACAACAGGTATGCCGCCCTCGGAGAGGCGCAGCGCAACACCGAGCGTGTCCTCACCACCGATCGGAACGAGAACGTCGACGGCGGCCTCCTCGATCGCCGCACGCACGCGAGCGACGCCGTCGGCGCCATCAGCGAAAGGATTGGTGCGCGAGGTCCCGAGGATCGTGCCGCCGCGCGGCAGCAGCCCCTTCGTGCTCTCATGGGTCAGCTCGATCGATTCGCCCGCCAGCACCCCGGCCCAGCCGGAGCGAAAGCCAGCGAAGCTGTTTTCCTCCCGCTCGACGCCCCGCCGTACGACCGCCCTGATCACGGCATTGAGGCCAGGGCAGTCGCCACCGCCCGTGAGGAGTCCGATCCGCATGTCGCGCGGCGCAATATGTCAGAAGCCGGGGCGCGAGGGTTGGCTCGCAGGCTCCGCGTGTCACCACGACAGGAGCGAGACCGAGAATCCGCCCCGAGACTCGCGTCAGGCGGCGCCGTTGCTCAGGCTCGCGGGCGTTTCGAGCGTCGCAAGGCGGGCAAGCGCCTCGCGCAGCTCCGCTGAGTCGATCGGTTTACTGACGTAGTCGTCCATGCCCGCATCGAGGCACTTCTCCCGGTCACCGGCCATCGAGTTCGCGGTCATCGCGATGATCGGCAACCGCGACGAGTCGCCTTCGCGGCTGCGGATCTCGCGGGTGGCTGCGTAACCGTCGAGCTCGGGCATCTGGCAGTCCATCAGCACCGCCGCGTAGGACTGCCGCTCGACGGCCGCGACGGCGTCGCGACCATTGCCGACGATCTCGGCTCGGTAACCGCATTTTTCGAGCAACCGCATCGCGAGAACCTGGTTCACCGGATTGTCCTCGGCAACAAGCACCAGCGGCGCTGCGACCGGCAGGGCGCGTGAGCGAGCTGGAGACCCAACGAGAAACAGATCATGCGCGTGCGCCGCGCTGCTCTGCGAGCCGTCGGCGCGGCGCAGCGGCAGTTCGAACCAGAACCGGCTCCCCTGCCCGGGCTCGCTCGTAGCACCGATCGTGCCGCCCCTCATCGCGACGAGCCGCGCCGATATCGCCAGTCCAAGGCCGGTCCCGCCGGAGGCGCCGGCGGTCGAG
>JBEKBL010000306.1:0-2802 GCA_050015415.1 Solirubrobacteraceae bacterium | reverse complement strand
CGCACGTCGGTACGCAGCAGATGCAGCGAATCGGGATCGCAGAGAACCTCGAGCCGCTCGAGCGGGGAGAGCTTCGCTTCGGGACCCCGCAGCGAAGGTGCCATCGTCATGTCGCCTCCAAGCACAGCACGGCGTTGTGACCGCCGAAGCCGAATGAATTGGAAATCGCGATCGCACGCCGGCCCGCGAGGTCCAGCGGCCGCGCGATGTCTGGGATGTAGTCGAGATCGAGCTCAGGATCGGGCTCCTCGAGTCCGATCGTCGGCGGCAGCAAACGGGCCCGTAGAGCAAGGATCGTCGCGACCGCCTCAACGGCCCCGGCAGCCCCGAGCAGGTGCCCGATCGCCGATTTGGTGGACGAGATCGGGATCGTCTTTGCGCGTTCCCCGAGCGCCGTCTTGAGCGCCGCGGTCTCCGCGCGGTCGTTGATCGGTGTCGAGGTGCCGTGGGCGTTGACGTAGACGAGGTCGTCGGGTGTGAGCTCGGCGTCCTCCAGCGCACGCGTGATCGCGGCGGCCGCCCCATCGCCGCCTGGCGGCGGAGCCGTGATGTGAAAGGCGTCCGACGTCGCGCCGTAGCCGCGGGTGATCGCAAGGATCCGAGCGCCGCGCGCCCGCGCCGCCTCACCGTTTTCGAGCACGAGCACACCCGCACCCTCGCCCATCACGAAGCCGTCGCGACGCCTATCGAAAGGACGTGAGATGCCGCTCGGCGAGAGCGCGTCAACGGCGGCAAACGCAGCCCGCGACAGCGGCGTGAGCGCCGCCTCGGTGCCTCCCGCGACGACGGCGGTCGCATCGCCGTACTGGATCGCGCGCATCGCCGAGCCGATGGCGTGCGTTCCGGCGGCGCAAGCCGACACGACGCCGTAGCTGGGGCCTTTCAGGCCGTGACGCATGCTCACTGCAGCGGCGCCCGCGTTGCCCATCATCAGCGGAACCGCGAGCGGCGAAACGAGCTTTGGCCCCTGTTCGATGAGCGTGCGGTCGTTGGCCTCGATCGTACCGATACCGCCGATTCCCGTGCCGATGATCGCTCCGATGCGCGCGGCGTCATAGGGCAGCGCGTCGTCCCAGCCGGCGTCGGCCAACGCCTCGCCGACGGCTACAAGCACGAGCTGAGAGAAGCGATCCGCCCGGCGCGCCTCCTTGACCGAGAAGTGGTCGGTCACGACCAACTCGTCGCAGCGGCCCTCTCCGTCCTTGATGCCGCAGACTCCTGCAGCCCAACGCTCGTGCAGCTTTGCGGCCCCGACGCCGAGCGGCGTGACGGCGCCCACGCCGGTGACGACGACCTCGTTCACTTGGCCCGATCAGCCACGATGTCGATCGCATCGCCGACGGTCTTGATCTCCGACACGTCATTCGAGCTCAACTCGACGCCGAAGTTCTCCTCGATGATCTGCGACAGCTCGGCAAGGTCGAGCGAGTCCACGTCGAGCGCATCCAGCTCCGCGTCGCGCGAGATCGCGTCGCGGTCGGCGCCGAAGGTGACTAGCGAGTCGGTGATTACCTTCTCGATCTGATCGATGCTGGGCTCTGCCATCTGCGTCCTTTCGTGGTGGTCAGGCGGAAAGCCCGCCGTCGACATACAGGGTTGTAGCGGTGATGTAACTCGCTCGCTCGGAGGCCAGGAAAACGACGGCGTCGGCAACCTCCTCGGGACGACCGGCGCGCTGCGCTGGAATCCGCTCGCCGAGGTCCGGCGGAATGCCCTCCGTCATCTCGGTCTCGATCAGGCCTGGGGCGACCGAGTTGATCGTCACTCCCCGCCGGGCGACCTCTACCGCAGCCGTCTTGCTGAACGCGATGACGGCTGCCTTCGAGGCGGCGTAGTTGGCCTGACCTGCGTTGGCGCGGGGACCGATCACCGAGGCGATGTTGATCACGCGACCAAAACGCGCGCGGATCATCTCGCGCAACGCCGCGCGCGTCAGGCGATACGTCGCTCCGAGGTTCGTGTCCAGCACGCGCTGCCAGTCCTCGTCGCTGAGCGACAGCGCAAGGCCGTCGGCGCGCAGGCCCGCATTGTTGACCAGCACGGCGAGCGGGCCGAGCTGCTCTCTCACGGCGCCGAGCAGCCGATCCGGCACGGCCGGGTCGGAGACGTCGCCCTGGATCGCAACGGCGTGCCCCCCGGCGGCCGCGATCGCTTCGACGGTCGCCGTTGCCCCGTCGACGCCGCTGCGGTAGTTCACGGCGACCGGCCAGCCGTCGGCGGCGAGCGCGATCGCGATCGCGGCGCCGATACCGCGCGAGGCGCCGGTCACTAGCGCACAGGATCCTGGCGGACGCTGCTGGGGTTCACCGCTGGTCACTTCCCACCCCATTCGACGACGCAACCACCCCAGGTGAACCCCGCCCCCGCGGCGGCGAGCAGGATCCGCATGCCCGCGCGCAGCCGTCCTTCGGCGCGTGCCTGTGCCAGCGCCAGAGGGACGCTCGCAGCAGAGGTGTTACCGAGCTCGGCGATCTGGTCGAGCAGTTTGACGAGCGGCACTTCGAGCCGCTCCGCGACCGCACGCAGGATGCGACTGTTGGCCTGGTGATAGACGAACAGGTCGATCTCATCCAGTGTGACGTCCGCGCGCTCGCAGGCGGCGACGGTTCCCTCGGCGAGGCGTCGAACCGCCTGCTTGAACGTCTCGTGGCCGTCCATGGCAAGCAGCCCGGTATCCCGGTCGGCGACGATCAGCTCGCGATGGCTTCCGTCGCTGCCGAGCACGACAGGCCCGATCGCGCCCGCCGCGCGTGCCGAGCAGACGACGGCGCCGGCGCCGTCGCCGAACAACGCGGCGGTGTT
>JBEKBL010000305.1:0-2808 GCA_050015415.1 Solirubrobacteraceae bacterium | reverse complement strand
GACCGCCGCACGTTCCTCAAGCGGGGCGTTCGTGCTGGGGGTTTGCTGCTCGGATCCGGCGCGGCGCTCGATGCGCTCGCCGGCCCCTCGCCGGCCCACGCCGCGCGGCGGATCGCCGGGCCGCTGATCGACGCACAGCCGCCGAACATCCTCGTGATCGTCGTCGACCAGATGCGCTACCCGCGCTGGTTCGGTGGCGCCGGTCCGCGCATCGGCTTCCCGCCGAACCTCGCGCGGCTGCGCCGCGGCGGCATCAGCTTCGCGCGCCACCACACCGCCTCCAACGACTGCACCCCCGCACGCTCGACGCTGCTCACCGGGCTCCACACCCATCAGACGGGCTGCATGATCACCGGCGTCAGCACGCTCGCGCCGGCGTTTGACACGTGGGGCACTTATCTGCGCGAAATGGGCTACGCCACCTACTGGTACGGCAAGTGGCACCTGACCCGGGGCGATCGCCACTGGAACGAGATCGACGGCCCGCCGGCGCTCGAGCGTTACGGCTTCGACGGAGGCACCTATCCCTCGCCCAACGGCGCGCCGGTGCAGGGCCTCCACGCCGACCCCAGGATCGCGCAGCAGTTCGTCGACTGGTACGAGCAGGCCGGCGGCGACACTCCCTGGTGCACCACGGTCTCGTTCGTCAACCCGCACGACATCGCCTGGTGGTATCGCTGGAGCGACATCAACCCGGCGGAAGCGAGTGCGCCGGCGCTGATCCACCAACTGCCGGCGAACTTCGAGACGCCGAAGCAGCTTCTCAGCAAGCCGCTGCTGCAACGCTCGCTCCAGAACACGACCGACCTCTCCTTCGGCGACGTTTCCTACGCGGGCCGGGAGCTCCTGCCTTCATGGACGCCGTTCCTCGACCTCTACGTCAAGCTCCAGCTCGCGGCCGACCGCCAGATCGGGGTCGTCCTCGACGCGCTGGCGAGCCGTCCCGACGTCGCTTCGAACACCGTCGTGCTCTTCACGGCCGACCACGGCGAGTACGGCGCATCTCACGGCCTGCGCGGAAAGGGAGCGGGTCTCTACGAGGAAGGCATCAACGTGCCGCTGATCGTCAACGACCTGCGCCGCTCTGCGACCGCCTTTCCCGAGGTGACGCGCACTCAGCTCAGCTCGAGCGTCGACATCGTGCCGCTGCTGCTGACGCTCGCCAGCGGATCGGATGAGTGGCGAGGCGAGCCGCGCTACTCGCACATCGCTACACGGCCCGACCTGGCGTCGATCCTGCTCGATCCGACGGCTCCCGGGCGCGACTACGCGCTCCACGCGACGGACGAGGTCGTGACCGAGTTCGCGCTCGAGCCCTACAGCGCGATCGCACCGATCCACGTCGTCGGTCTGATCATCAGGAAGGCCAAGTACGGCAACTACTCGCACTGGCGGCGAAACACGATCGAGCTCGACGCCGGGGGACAGGAGAACGAGCTCTACGACTACTCGACGCCCGCCGGTCGGCTCGAGGTCGACAACCGCGCCGGCGCGAGTCGCCTCGAGGACGGCCTGCGTGCCGCACTGGAAGGCGCGATCAGCGAAGAGCTACGGGCACCGCTGCCACCTCGCCTACGGGACGCCCAGCGGGCCGGCTTCGAGGACTACTTCAAGAGCGAGCAGCGCGCCACCGAGATCTCGCTCGCCAGGCGACGCCAAGAGCTCGAGCAGATCATCGCCTCAGAGCTTGGCGGCTCGCCGAATGATCGCCGCCGCCAACCCGCGAGAGCACGCCGCTCCTAGCGTGCGCGCGCGCAGTCAGCGCTTCGCTTTGATCACCCGCGAGGTGGCGAGCGTCTGACCGCTGCCGCCGAGCGCCTCGACCTCGAAGTAGGGCCCGCTCTTGGCGCTCATCGTCGTCTGAAAGCCTGCCGTGGCGGTGGTCCCGACGCTCTGGAGGCTCTGCGGCGAGGCGCCGGTGAGCAGCCGCCACGCGCTCACGTCGGTCGCTCCGTTCCAGCTCGCCTCGACGGTCAGCGCGCCGTCGCGGGCGGCCTGCCCGGCGAGCGACGGCCTCGTCGTCGGCTGGGCGCTCCACGGCGCCAGGTAGGTGCGGAAGTCCTGCACATCCAGTCCGAGCGATCCGTCGAGCAGCACGTCCCCGGCCGAGTTGTACTCCGTGAAGTCGGGCAGGCCGCCGTAGCCCATCAGCCAGTTCCCGTTGCCGACGGGGAGGAGGTCGCCCTGGCTCGAGGCCAGCAGCGTGCGCGTCGGGTTCGTGAACGCCTTGACCAGCGTGACGGTGTGGGTGGCGAGGTCGGGCGACAGCAGCAGGCCGCGTGACTGTGTCTCCTCGGGCGGTGAGGAGCCGTTGTCGAAGACCGAGATCAGGCCCCCGGGCTCCCACATGGCGTCGTGCTGCCAGTAGAACTTGACCCCGGGCCCGAGCGTGAAGCTGCTCTGTTTGCCGCCGATCCGCCACTCGATCGTGCCGCTTTGCAGGTCGACGTCGTAGAGCGTCCAGGTACCGCGCGAGGAGAGCAGCAGGTTGTCGGCGCTCCCCGGGTCGATCGAGTTGATGTGCACGTAATCCCAGTTGTTGGTGTGCGGCACCGGGCTGTAGGAGTCGGCCAGCGGGATGTGACCGAAGGCGTGCCACTCCCACATCACGAGGCCCGTCTTGACGTCGATCTCCTGCACGACCGAGTCGTTGACGTAGGCGTCGGCGAGGCCGCCGGTGCGCTTGAGGTCCAGCCGTACCGGGTCGAACGCGTCGATCCAGGCCGTGCCCTGCGCCGTCAGGAGGAACTCGTGCAGGTCGGCGCGGTAGCCGTTGCCGGCCCTCACCACCGCGAGCGGTCGGTAGGC
>JBEKBL010000304.1:0-2816 GCA_050015415.1 Solirubrobacteraceae bacterium | reverse complement strand
GTCGTACAGAACGGCCTCGGTTACGACACCTACATGAACGACATCGAGTCCGCGTCGCCCAGCTCGGCGCGCAAGGTGATCGACGTGCAGACCCTGCTCGGCCTGCCGAACTCGACGCCGAACCCGCACCTCTGGTACAGGCCGACGACGATGCCGGCGGTCGCGAAAGCGCTGGCCAGCGACCTCACAGCGATCCAGCCCCAGCACCGCGCCTTCTTCGAGGCCAATGCGAGGAAGTTCGACAGCTCGCTGAGGCCCTGGTACGCGGCCCTAGCGGCGTTCGCGAAGCGCTACCCGAAGACCCCGGTCGCCACGACCGAGCCGGTCGGCGACTACCTGCTCGAGGCGGCCGGGACGGTCAACGAAACGCCGTTCCCGCTGCAGGCCGACATCATGAACGGCGTCGATCCGGCGCCGCAGGCCGTGACCTTCCAGGACTCGTTGTTCTCCAAGCATCTGATCAGGGTGTTCGTCTACAACCAGCAGGTCACCGACTCGCTAACAGCGTCGTTCCTCGCGGACGCCGAGAAGTACGCCATCCCGGTCGTCGGCGTGTACGAGACGATGCCCACACCCGGCTACGACTACCAGTCGTGGATGCTCGCGGAGACCAACGCGCTAAGGAAGGCCGTGGCCGACAAGGTCTCGACGCAGAAGCTGTGAGCGGCACGCTCTCGAGCGGCAGCTCTCCGATCCTCGCGGTCGAGGAGGTCAGCGTCAGCCTGGCCGGCCGAGAGGTCCTCCGCGACGTGAGCTTCGCGATTGAGCCGGGCGAGTTCACAGGGCTGATCGGATCCAACGGTTCCGGCAAGACGACGCTGTTTCGCGTCATCCTCGGCCTGCAAGCCGCGCACGGCACCGTGCTGGTAGGCGGCGCGCCGCGCTCGCGTCGCAACCCGCTGATCGGCTATGTCCCGCAGAAATTCCAGCTCGATCCCGACGTGCCGCTACGAACCCGCGACCTCGTCGCCCTCGGCCTGGATGCGCACCGCTACGGGATCGCCGCGCCGTCGCGCGCACGACGCGCGCGCGTTGAGGAGATGCTCGAGGCCGTCGACGCGCGCGACTTCGCAGACGCCCGCGTCGGCACACTCTCGGGCGGCGAGCAGCAACGCGTCCTGATCGCCCACGCGCTGATCGCCGCACCCAAGCTGCTGCTGCTTGACGAGCCGCTCGCCAATCTCGATCTGCGAAGCGGCCATGACGTCGTCGCATTGTTGGCCCGGATCGCCTCGGAGCAACAGATCGCGGTCCTGATCTCCGCTCACGAGATGAACCCGCTGCTGCCAGTGATCGACCGCATCGTCTACCTGGCCGGCGGTCGCGCCGCGAGCGGCACCACCGAGGAGGTCGTCAGGACCTCGGTGCTGAGCGCGCTCTACGGGCACCACGTCGACGTCCTGCAGGTCCATGGCCGCATCCTCGTCGTGGCCGGTGAGGCTGGCGAGCTCGCCGACACCAGCGACCACTCGCACACCCAAACACAGGTCGAGATCGTCTCGTGAGCGCGCAGCTGGCAGCGATCTTCGATCCAGGGTTTTTCACCAGCCAGATCGTCCAGGTCGCCGCGACTGTCAGCGCGCTCGCTGCGGTCGTCTGCGGCGCCGTCGGGGTGTTCACCGTGATCCGCGGCCAGTCGTTCGCCGGCGAGGCGCTCGGCGACATCAGCACCACCGGCGGATCGGGCGCCTTCCTGGTCGGCGTCGGGCCACTCTGGGGTTTCGGCGTCGCGGCCGTCGCGGCGGCCGCGGTGATGGAACTGATCGGTATTCAACGTCCCCGCGGTCGCGATCTCGCAACGGGCATCGTGCTCGGCGCCGGACTCGGGCTCGCCGCCCTGTTCCTCTATCTGGACAGCATCTACGACAACACCACTGGCGCGACGGTCGCGATCGTGTTCGGTTCGATGTTCACGATCGCCAGCTCCGCGATCCCCGCCGTGATCGCCTTCAGCGCCGTCGCTGTCTGCCTCGTCGCCGCGCTCGGCCGCCCGCTGCTGCTCAGCTCGATCAGCCCCGAGCTCGCAGCAGCCCGCGGGATCCCGGTCCGCGTCGTTGGCGTCGCCTTCCTCCTCGCACTCGCGATCGCGATCGCGCTCGCGGCGTTCACAATTGGGACGATCCTCGCCACCGCCCTACTCGTCGGGCCTGCAGCCACCGCGCTGCGCCTCACCCGCAGCCCGGCCCGCGCGATCTCCGTCGCCGCAGCGATCGGGATCGCCGCCAGCTGGCTCGGCATCCTGCTCGCCTACGACAGCTACGACTGGTACCACCAGTCGGGCACGCACTGGCCTGTCAGCTTCTTCGTCGTCACGCTGATCTTCCTCGGCTACCTCCTCGCCGGTCTACCGCGACGCCTGCGGCGACGCCGCGAAATAGCCCCCGACCCGGTACGCGGCTGAGATCGCGGCGATGTTCTCCGGCTTCATGATCCACGCCTGGACGGTCGCAACGATCGTCGCCGTCATCGCCGGCCTCGTCGGCTTCTTCGTCGTCCTGCGCGGCTCGGCTTTCGTCGCACACGCGATCCCGAACGGGTCGTTCGCCGGTGCCGCCGCCGCAAGCCTCGTCGGCATCAACACACTCATCGGGTTCGGCGTCTTCGCGCTCTTCGGCGCCCTCAGCATCAGCGCGCTCGGCCGCCGCGGCCGACACGACGTCGCAACAGCCCTCACACTCGTCCTGATGCTCGGCCTCGGCGCGCTGTTCGTGAGCCTCAACGGCGCCTACGGCCCTGAGGTCTACTCGCTGCTGTTCGGAGAGATCCTCGGCGTCAGCATCAGCCAGCTGATCCCGAGCGCCGGACTCGCAGTCGTC
>JBEKBL010000303.1:0-2833 GCA_050015415.1 Solirubrobacteraceae bacterium | reverse complement strand
CCGGCGGCCGCGAGGATCGCGAGCTTCGCCGGCCGCTCGGAGGCGAGCACGACGAATACGACGAGCCCGACCGCGATCTCGATAACGCCGCCACGCGATGCGGTGAAGAATGCGCACAGGGCAAGAAGTGGCAGACACGCCCCGGCCGCGCTGCGTGCGATCAGCGACCGCGCACCAGCTGCGCAGTAGAGAATCGCCGGGATGCCGATCGCCACCAGCGCTGCAAGGGCGTTCCAGTACTCGATTGGGTAGGAGAGTCGTTTGGTCGAGTTCGGGAGCACCTGAGGAACGGCAAACCACTGAAAATGGAGTCGCGAAAGAAGCGCCACGACGGCGATCACGACGATTCCCGTACCCAGGCCGTAAACCATGAAGCGGATCGCGTGGCGACCCCGGACGAGCAGAACCAGCAACATCAGGCCGACGTAGAGCAGCATCTGCGAGACGTCGGTTATCGTGCTCTCGCTGCTCTCAGTCCAAACGAGGCTGAGCGTCGTCCACGCCGCGTAGCCGGCCAACAGCCCAATCCCGATCGCCGCGGGACGACCGAGGCGGGCGCGCACCAGGCCGAAGGCGAGCACCAGCAGGATCACCCACCAGGCGGCGATCGCGACCTGGCTGCTGATTACGGTGTCGTAGCCGCCCTGGCGAACGCCGAGGTAGACGATCAGCGCCACCGGCAAGAGCCAGCCGCATAGTGCCCCGAGATCGATCGTGCGCCGGACGCTGAGCACGCCGCGCGCTGTGAGCGTGGTTGTGCCGTCCACGGCCTAGCTCCCCTTCCGGCGGATGGCTAGCGCGATCGCGGCTATCAGGCTGACGCCTAGCAGCACAGGCAGCAGCGTGCCCATGCCGCCGCCTGCGCCGAATATCGCGCCCGCGACCACGCCCGTTGTCGCCTCGTTGCGGTAGCGGAGCGCTCGCCCGAGCTTGTGGAGAAACGGCGCCGGCGCCGTTTCGGTCGCGACCGCTGCCGCATGACGCCCCGCCGCACCGTCCTTGCTGAGCTGGTGGACGGTCGACTGCGGGAGCACGCTCGCCGCCTGGGATGTCACAGGTTGTACCGTCGTCACAGGCTGGCCGCCGGCGGCGGTCGGCACGTCCTCCTGGTACTGCGCCGAGCCGGGGTCGCCCGGCGCGACGATGTGTTTGTGGGCTGAGGCCGTCGCTGGTCCCAGCAGGCCTATTGCGAGCACAGCGGCGAAGGCCGTGGCAGGTCTCAGAACGCGGTCCATGTGAGGCTCGTGTCGTTGCCAGAGACGGCACGCAGGTTCGTGCCCATCCCGACGAGTAGCTTGCCGTCAAAGATTCTGCTAGCCCCTGCCTGCAGCGTGATCGCGGTGTTCCAGTTGGTGCCCGTCTCGACCTGGATGCTCACGGGTCCGGCCGTCGGCGCCATTCCCCACAGCTCAGCAACGCCGTTGGTTCGGTAGGCGGTGAACGGGAAAGTGTAGGCCGTGTAGGAGAGCTTGGGCGTGTCCTGTGCGGGTGTCGTGCCCGCGTAGTAGATGCCCGATGCGAGCGTGTTGACCCATCCGGGCGAGTAGTGGTCGTCACGGATGTTCCACCAGGTTATGAGGCTCACGCCCTGCTTCCAGAGCACGTAGAACGCCGCTTCCAAGTACTCGGCCTGGAGTGCGGGGGAGAGGCCACTCGCATTCGGTGGGTTGCTGTCCCAGGAGAGTTCGGTGATCCATAGCGGCTTGTGTCCGTTTGGCAGCAGCGTGCCGGCGCGCTCAGCGATCGGGATGAGCGTCGTGATCTTGTCGAGGTCGGGAACGGAGATGTCGCCCGGATCGACCGCGTGTGTGGTCGGCGGCCCGAGCGGATAAGGATGGTGTGAGATCGCGTCCATGTAGTCGTGCTCATGGCAGTGCGTCGAGTGCGGGTGGGCGCCCGCGCTGATGCAGAGCAGCGCCCTCCAGAAGGTCACTGGCGGCATCCGCTGCTCGCCCGGCGGGTCTCCAAACGGGGCTGTCGCGCCGCCTGCCACGACGTCGTTTGGGGCCGCCGCTTTGACTCCCTTGTAGAACGCATCGAGCAGCTTCCGGTAAATGTCGGGGCTCACAGGCTGCTTCGACGCGGACCACTGGGGCGTGAGATAGCTCGAAAGGTTCGGCTCGTTCCAGGCCTCCCAATCTCGCACTGCGGGCAGCGGCTGCGACGAGCCTGCCGGGACGAACGTGCCGGAATACCGTTTCGCGAGCGCGGTCGCGAAGGCGCCAAACCAACTCGCGGACGGCTTCCAGGTACCGGGAGGCGCCACTGAGGTCGATGGCCGGTTGGACCCTTCCGCCCAGGCCGGGGCATCCAGTAGCGCGATCAGCGGCGTCATGCCGGAAGCGACAATCTCCTCGACGGTGGCGTCCGTCGCAGCCCAGTGATAGCCGCTCCAACTCGGGTCAGCCGCCTCAGCCAGGCTCGGTGGCTGCGTCGGCGACAGCGCAGCCCAAGAGGTCCCGAACCGCCAGACAGATGCACCGTCCGCGTGAGCTCGGTCCATGACAGTGGCGATCTCCGAGGGGTCGCCGAGGGCATCGACCTCGTTGTCGTTGAAGCCGAGCGTCAGGCTTTCTTGCGTCCCGTAGGTGCTGCCTGGCTTGCTGCCGCGTGCGCTGGCCGTCGCTGCGAGCTGTGTCCACAGTAGGACAGCGACCGCCAGGCAGCAGCCGACGCTCTGGAGCGCTGCACGGACCTGCCGATGAGGGGCGTGGGTCGCGATCATGTTCGTAGCTTTTGCCCAGCCGCCGTTCCGGCTGCCACGCCAGATAGGGCACTGCGCAGTTGTGACTGCAGTCTCAATACGGACCGCGTGGGGCGGACCTGACAACGC
>JBEKBL010000302.1:0-2840 GCA_050015415.1 Solirubrobacteraceae bacterium | reverse complement strand
GCGGGTCGCACAGCGATCGTCATGCCGGGCACGTTCGCACTAAGCGACAAGGTGATCGGCAACCCGACGGTCGCGACATTTGCGGCTTTCGGATCGTTTTCGATGCTGCTGCTCGTCGACTTCGGTGGCCCGATTCGCGACCGTCTGCGAGCGCAGGCCCTGCTCGCAGTCGTGGACGGGGCGTTCGTATGCCTTGCGACCCTCGCGTCCCACTCGGTCTGGATCGCCGCGGTCTCGATGTCGGTCGTCGCCTTCGCCGTGCTGTTCGCAGGCGTCGTCAGCTCGGTTTTGGCGGGCGCCACGACCTCGCTACTGCTGGCATTCATCCTGCCGGTGTCGCTGGCGGGCCCGAACTCCTCGATCCCGGATCGACTGGCCGGGTGGGGATTGGCATCCGGCGCCGCGCTGCTGGCCGTTTCGCTGCTGTGGCCGGCACCGGCGCGCGACCCACTGCGAGACGCCGCGGTCCGGGCATGCCGGGCCCTCGCGGCGCGGCTGCGCTCAGACGTTGACTGTGTGCTCGGCAGCGAGGAGGCTGCTGCCCCAACGGACCACGACGAGGTGGTGAAGCGATCCGGCGCCGCGATTTCAGACCTCCGTCGGGTGTTCTTCGCGACGCCCTACCGTCCGACCGGTCTGAGCACCGCTACCCGAATGGTCGTGCGCCTGGTTGACGAGCTGACCTGGCTCGGCGCCGTCGTCGCGGACGCTCCCCCACAAGTCGATCGGCCGCCGATCGACAGCCGCGTTTGCGCGGTGCGCAGCGCCGCCGCTCGCGTTCTCGACGCGGGCGCAGACCTGTTGGAGGCACCGCGCGAAAGTTCCGGGGATCTCCACGGCCCGCTCGCCGGCCTGCGCGAGGCAGTCACGGCGCTCGAGCTCGGGGACGCCCTCCGCCTGCCGCCGCGCTCGGCTGCCGAGCCGTCCAAGGAGCGCGCGGCCGAGAGCCGGATCGAGGAGTTCGTCAGCTCGCTCGACCCGAGCTTCCGCGCCCAGGAGCTGAGCTTTGTCGTCGCGCAGATCGCGGCCAACGTGGATCGAGCCGCCGCGGCCGATCGGCGCAGCTGGTTCGAACAGCTGCTTGGACGCGCACCCGCGGCGTCGGGGGGAGCGCTGTCGTCGGCGCAGAATCGCGCGGCCGCGCATGCCGAGCGCCATTCGGTCTGGCTTCACAACAGCCTGCGCGGAGCGGCCGGGCTCGGCCTCGCCGTGCTCGTCGCGCAGCTGACCGGGGTTCAGCATGGATTCTGGGTCGTCTTCGGCGCCCTGTCCGTGCTGCGTTCGAACGCCCTGACGACGGGTCAAAACGTGCTTCGCGGTCTGCTGGGAACGACCGCCGGCTTCGTCGTCGGCGCCGCGCTCGTCGCCCTCATCGGCACCAACACCACCGTGCTGTGGTTGCTTCTCCCCTTCGCCGTCCTGCTGGCCGGCCTCGCCCCCGCCGCGGTCTCGTTCGCCGCCGGCCAGGCCGCCTTCACGCTGACGCTGCTGATCCTGTTCAACATCCTCGAGCCGGCCGGGTGGCAGATCGGCATCGTCCGTGTCGAGGACGTCGCGCTCGGCGGCGGCGTGAGCTTGGCAGTCGGGCTGCTGCTGTGGCCTCGGGGCGCCGCCGCGGCGCTGGGCGCCGCACTCGCGGAGGCCTACGTCGACAGCGCGCGCTACCTCTCGAGCGCGGTCGAATACGGGATGAGCCGCTGCGAGGGTGGCACGCCTTCGCAGGCGCTGCCAGTCGACCCCGAGGCGCGCGCGGCTGCGGCGGCACGGCGTCTCGACGACACATTCCGGGGTTACCTGGCTGAGCGCGGCTCCAAGGCCGCGCCACTGGCCGAGATCGCCGGCCTCGTCAGCGGCGTGACCGGCCTGCGTCTCGCGGCCGACGCGGTTCTCGACCTCTGGCAGCGCGACGGCGCGACGGAAGGTGATCGCGCCGCCGCGAAGGTCGAGCTGCTGGCGAGCGCGACGTCGATGGCCGGTTGGTACGACGGCTTTGCGATCAGCCTGGCGCGTGGCGAGGCCGCGCCCGACCCGCTGCCGCGTGACGAGCTGGCCAACGCACGGTTGATCGATGCGGTGAGTCGCGACCTGCGGCGTGAGGACGGGCAGGCCAGCGCGACGGCGGCGCGGATGGTCTGGACCGGCGACCACCTCGATGCCGCCCGCAGGCTCCAGAGCCTGCTCGTCGAGCCTGCGCGCGCGCTGGCCGCGCCTCGTGGAGGCGCGCATTTGCTGGCGAGGTTTCCACGCGTCACGGCGGTCGACAAGGCTCGCGCCGGCTGACTGCCTGCCTGCGAACCCGACCGTCGCGACCGCGTCGATCAGTCGAGAAAGAGCGCGATCTCGTCGACCGCCGCGCGGTCTGGGACACGCGGAGCTTGGCGCGGGAGTCCGAGGTGGAGCAGCCCGATCGTCTGCTCGTCCGCCGCGATCGCGAGCAACTCGCGCACAGCCGCTGTCTCAAGGAGCGGAAGCGTACGCCAGTAGCCGGCGAGTCCCCGCGCGTGGGCGGCGAGCAGCACGAGGTAGGCCGCGATCGCGGCGGCGAGCAGGTCTTCTCGCTGCTCGCCCGGGTCGCCGACGAGCCTGGCGCTGGCTACGACGAGTGTTGGTGCGCGATCGAGCTTTTGCGCTGAGCCTGGCGTTGCGAGCTCGGCTTCGCGCGCGAGACCGGCGCGGCTTTGCGCACCGAGCACACGAAAGCGCCAGGGGTTCGTGAGCCGATGGTTTGGCGCCCAGCGTGCAAGCTCGAAGAGCTCGCACAGCGTTGCGCGATCCACCGGCTCGGACTCGAACGCCTTGTGGGTTCGCCGGGTGCGAATCGCCGTGGTCACATCCATCAC
>JBEKBL010000301.1:0-2909 GCA_050015415.1 Solirubrobacteraceae bacterium | reverse complement strand
CCCCGCAGACGGATGCCGCGCAGTGCGACCCAGATGAACAGTGCGGAGACGAGCACACGCAAGGCGATCTTCCTGGCGGTGCTGAGACGGCGAGCGGGCTTGCTCCGCGCCGACTGCCGGCCGGAGAGGCCGCCGTCAGGCCGCGGCATCACTGACCCCGCGATCGCTCTCTGCGCGCGCCAGCTCGATCACGACAAACGCAGCGTGCAGCGGATCGAGCCGCGCCATCACGCGAGCGGCCCGCGGCGGAAGCGGGTAGTAGCCGTTCATGCGAATCTGCGTCACCCGCAGGCCGTGAGCTTCCGCCAGCTCCCGCAGCGCTCTTGTGGTGAACACGCGCAGGTGGGTCTGGCCGATGTCGGCGTGGCGCAAGCCGCGGCGCGGATCGAGCGGGTTGCCGACGTGGATCTCGTCGGAGACGTGGCTCGGGAGTGGCTGGAGACCAAGCGCGAGCGCGCCGACGTTGTGCCACGACGAGAGGTTGTTTGTGGCAATCACGATACGGCCGTCCGGTGCGCAGACTCGTCGAACCTCGCGCAGAAATCGGTCGGTGCTGCGGAGATGCTCGACCAACTGGTTGGCGTGCACGAGGTCGAAGCTTGCGTCGGCGAACGCGAGCGGCTCGTTGATGTCGGCCTCGATTACCTCGATGCCGCGTGCGCGTGCCGCAGCGGCGTGGTGTGGGAGCCACTCGATGCCAACGAGTTGAGTGGCGCGCGCGGCGACGCCGAGCGCGTTCGTGAAAGCACCGTTGAAGCAGCCGAGGTCGAGCACGCGCGGGCGCGCAGGCCCACTGGCCACGAGGTCGAGGATGACCTGCTTGTTCTCATCCTCCGAGGCTTCGAAGACCGAGGCTAGTCCGCGCGAGACGCGCGCCCGCAGCCCCCGCGGCTGGACCGCGGCGTTGCCGAGCGGAGCTGGCTGACGCCATGCGGCATGCGCGTCAAGGCTGCGCGGCTCTTTCAACAACTCGTTCCGAAGCTCGGTGCCGGCATGCGTTGTAAATCGACCTTCCATCAACCGACCGTGAATCGCACAGGGCACGATGTCGTGTCCGCGGCTAGGCCGCCCTGCTGCTTCGGATAGCTCGCCCAGAGGTCGTATGTTCCCGGCGGGCCGGGACTCCAGGGGGCTGCGCTGAACCGTCCGCCGGCATCGGTCCGGACCTCCTCGAGCGGATGCAGTGTGCCGTCGCCGTGAGCCCATTGCAGCACGATCAGCCGGTCAGCGACGGCGGGGAGGATGCGCCCGCTGATCGAAACCCGCTGACTGCGGGAAATCTCCTGCGGCGCGGAGGGCGTTCCGGGTGTTCCGCGCGGGTTCGTGGAGAGCAGGATGTGCACTCCGGTGCGCCCGCCAACCGCGGGGCCGGCGGTAGTGAGCGTGATCGGTGTTGCAACCGTCGGCGTGGCCGCGAAGGGACTTCCCGCCGGATAGGTGCCGACGAGTTGTGTCTGCACCGTGAACGTCAGCCTGAAGTCGCTGTCGACCCAGGGAGCGCGCCGGCCAGTGTCGTAGCGCACAGCGAGGGTGGTGGCGCTGTCTGGCGGCAGCAGCACGTCGACGCTCGCCGTGCCGGTCGCGTATCCGTGGAACGCGGATTGACGCGTCGAGCAGGGCGTGATGACGCTTGGACTCTGGACGATGTCGCCAAGTGTCCCGGGGCCCTGAAGTGCGATGTCGGTTGGACCGTCGATCGACTTTCCCTGGTCTGAGCCACCCATCGTCGCGATCGGCGGCGGCGTCATCCGTACAGAGAAGAGCTCTTCACTGGCGGTCGACGAATGCATCTGCAGGTAGTAGAGGATGTAGCGAGTAGAAGCGTTGACCGTCTTGGGGCTGAACAGCGTGCCGTTTACGGTCAGGTCCGCGTTCGTGGCCGGGGCGAGGACCGCGCCGACCACGCATACGGCCACGCTGGCACTGCTCACGCGCCGCCGCCGTCGGGCATAACGCGAGCCGGGCGGCACGCGCTTCGGGCGGCCGTTCAGCAGGCCGGCTCGCATGGCCTCCGGCAGGCGTTCACGCATGGAACACGATACGTCCTCGAGCGGCGGGCGCTGACAGGGTCGCCGAGCGGTCAAACGTCGTCAGCCGGCTGAGCCCCGGCGCCCAGATGCGGTCGATCGCGTCCAAAGCTGTCAGGAGCGCGACTCCGAGCACGTATGGAAGACCGTGAGTGACCCGCACCCCCTGTCACAGGATGATTTCGACTCGAGTGTCGACGCCGACGAGCGCGCAAAGCTCGCGGAAGTCGCGACGCGCCTGATACATGAACGCCCGGCTCCGCGTGCCGCCTTCCGCGCGGAGCTCCGCGCTCACCTGCGCCAGCTCGCGGACGGCGGGCCACTGCGCTCGCGCCCAGCCTGGCTGTGGCGGCGCATCATAGTGCTCGCGCTGTCGGGCGGCGGCCTGTTCGGGCTCGTCGGACTCGGCCTCGCAGGTGTCGGCCCGTTCGCGCCGTAAGGTCCTGCTGGTGCACGCGGCCAGCGCTGGAGGACGCCTAGAAAGAGGCCCTGTTCGCCAGCTCAGCCAGTTGCTCAGCGAGGTTTGCGGCTTGGGTGGAACTGATGGCGACTCGTGCGAGGATTACTTGCCCTCGCACCCTGGGGTCTTCCTGAGCAAAATCGAGGTAGGCCATACCAGGCCCCGGCGCAACGGAGACTTGATTGGCGAGGCGGTACTGCGTAGCGTCGGAGGATGCTGAGACGACGATCCCTCGTTGTTTCTTTGGCATCAAAGAGGACGCTACACCGACGCACGCTACGCTACCTGGTAGTTCCCTCACTGGAGCGGCGTAGGTTTCTTCCGGGCATATCCGCCTGTAAGCGGGTTACTGGCGCGGTCGTTCGATCTAGACATAGACGAAGCCTCCTAGCGGACGCGCCCCGGCCGCTCGCCCTCCGGTG
>JBEKBL010000300.1:0-2912 GCA_050015415.1 Solirubrobacteraceae bacterium | reverse complement strand
AGGTACTCGCGCAGCTCGTACCCGGAGGTGTGCGAACGGGCGCGGAAGGCTGGCCAGTCGCGCCGACCGGTGACGTGCAGCACGCGGAAAGCGGCGCCGTCGAGACCCGCGAGCGCCGCCTCGTTGATTGAGTGCGCTCCGAGCGAGCCGCCGAACACGAACACCATCAGCTCGTCTTCGCCGAGCGCGTACTGCCGGCGTGCGGTGACGCGATCGGCGCGCGGCGGCGCCACCGCGCGTCCCGTCACGAGGTAGCGCGGATCGTCGCGACCGGCGATCGGGAACGCAAGGCAGACACGGCGCGCGAGCGGAGCGAGCAGGCGATTGCTGAGACCGAGCCGGCTGTCCGCTTCGCAGAGCACCAGCGGCAGGCGCAGCGCGACCGCGGCGAGGCCGACGGGGGCCGCGACGTAGCCGCCGGCGCCGAGCACCGCCGTGGCGTCGTGAGTCCGCAGCAGCGCGCGAGCGCGAGCCGTGGCAATCGCGGAGCGTGCGAGCGCGGCGGAGGCTTTCAGTGCGTTGCGCCGATCGAGCCCGCGAACGTCGATCTGCTCCAGCTCGTAGCCTGCGGCGAGGACGAGGTCGCGCTCGGCGCGGACGCCGCCAATGAAGAAGACGCTAGCTTGCTGCGCCGTAAGCGCGCCGGCGATCGCCAGCGCCGGCACCACGTGCCCGGCCGTTCCGCCGGCTGCGATCGCGATCCGTGGCGCTGCGCCCATCCTCGGATCGTCGCGCGTTTCGCGCCTGCGTGCGGTCCACGATCCGCAAGCCGGCCGCATTCTGGCGCGACACGGCGAGCAGCATGCCCATTGCGCTGAGCATCACGAGCAGGCTCGACGAGCCGTAGGAGACAAACGGAAGCGGCACGCCAGTGAGCGGCGCGATGCTGAGGACGGCGAACACGTTGAGGATCGCCTGCACGGCGATCAACGACGTCACGCCCGCCGCGAGCAGCATCGAATAGGGATCGAGGGCTGCTTTGGCGGTACGCAGCCCGGCGTAGATGACGACGCCGTAGAGGAACAGCACGCCACAGATCCCGACGACTCCGAGCTCTTCGCCGATGACCGCCAGGATGAAGTCGGTCGAGCCGTTCGGCAGGTAGAGATCCTTTGTCACGCCGCCACCGGGTCCGCGACCGAGCAGTCCTCCGGAGCCGATCGCGATCTGGCCCCAGACCGCCTGGTAGCCGGATCCGCTCGCGTGCGCCCACGGGTCGATGAACGAGGTCAGGCGCGCGACCGCGTAGGGGTTGATGGTGGCGAAGAGCAACACGAGGCCGACCAGCCCGGCGACGCCGATGAAGAGCACGCGCAGCGGCACGCCGGCCGCGAAGACCATCGACGTCAGCGAGAAGGCGATCACGAGCGTTGTCCCGAGGTCGGGCTGCGTGACGACGAGCAGCACGGCCGCGCAGGCGACGATGATGAGCCGCTTGAGCGCGACTCGCAGCCGCTCCGGGTTGGTCGCCCGCCCCGCCAGCACCTGGGCGCTGTAGAGCACGAGCGCGAGCTTCATCAGCTCCGAAGGCTCGAACTTCAGCGGGCCCGCGCCGATCCAGCGCTGCGCCCCGTTGGTTGCGTGACCGAGGCCGGGGAGCTTGACCGCGACGAGCAGGAAGAAGGCGAGGCCGAGCAGTGGACCCGTGAGCCTGCGCAGAACGGACACGCCGCGCCGAGCGACCAGCTCCATCACGGCGAGGCCGACCGCGGACCAGACGACGAAGCTGACGAGCTCGCCGGTGCCGCTGCCGCCGCTGTGAACGAGCAGCGAAGGCGCCGAAGCGCTGTAGACCATCACCGCGCCGAGGGCGAGCAGGCAGAGCGTCGCGGTCAGCAGCATCGAGTGCTCGACGGTCATGCGGTGGGCGCGCGACCGACGCGCAATCGCAGGAGGAGCAGCCGAGATTGCTGACATCTCGGTGCTGCTTCGACGTGACCGCTGCTAGCCCTGCCCTGTGACGAGCGCCCTGAACTCCTCGCCGCGCGCCTCGAAATCCATGAACTGGTCGAAGCTCGCGCAGGCCGGGCTGAGCAGGACAACCATGCCCGGGGAGCTGGCGGCCCGCGCGAGCTCGACGGCGCGGGCAAGCGTTCCCGCATTGGTGAAGGGAAGGCCTGCGATCGCTGACGCGATCTGCTCCGCGTCCTCGCCGATCAGGTAGGTGTGCGCGACTTGCCTTGAAAGCGCGTCACGCAACGGGCGGAAGTCCTGCCCCTTGCCCTGGCCGCCGAGGATCGCCAGCACGCTGCCGGCTTTGAAAGCGTCGAGCGCCACCAGCGTGCTGGCGACGTTCGTCGCCTTGGCATCGTTCACGTAGAGCACCCCTTCGATCGTCGCGACCTGCTCGAGGCGATGCGCGACGCCTTTGAAGGTCGTGAGCGCGTCGCGGACCGCCTCGATCGGAACCCGGCGCGCGAGCGTGACCGCGGCTGCGGCCATTGAGTTCGCGAGTGGCCCGCGCGCGCCGACGGCGGCGCCGTCGATGAGCTCCTTGTCGTGCCAGTGAAGCGTCCCCTGCTTGAGCTGAAGCGCGCACTGATCCGTCGCGCCGAAGAGGACGTGCTCGGCGCTGCCCGGAATCGTCAGCGGCTCGTCGCGAACACCGGAGCGCGCCGTCGCGGGATCGACGAGCGCGTCGGGCAGCACAGCGATCGAGCCCGCGCCCTGGTTGGCGAAGATCCGCAGCTTCGCCTCGCGGTAGCGCTCGACCGTGTGATGGCGGTCGAGATGGTCCTCGGTCAGGTTCAAAAGGACGGCCGCCTCGGGAGCGAATTCGAGCGTGTCCTCGAGCTGAAACGACGAGGCCTCGCAGACGATCGTCGTCCCCGGAGCGAGCTCTGTGAGCGTCAGCTCCGAGAGCGCCCGGCCGACGTTCCCGGCAACCTCGACCGGTAGCCCCGCCGCCCGAT
>JBEKBL010000299.1:0-2929 GCA_050015415.1 Solirubrobacteraceae bacterium | reverse complement strand
AAGCGAATCATCTGGGCCGACGACCTGCCGAAGACGCGCTCCGGCAAGATCATGCGGCGCCTGCTGCGTGACATCGCCGAGGGCCGTGCGCTCGGCGATGTCACCACGCTGCGCGATCCGAGCGTGGTCGAGCTGCTCGGCCAAGCGGTCGCCGCCTCTGACGAGGACTAGCTGAAGCAGTCGGACCCGGGGGCTCCCGGCGCAGGGAGCCCCCGGCCGTCCGCGTTGGCAACGCGCGCGTGGCGTGCCAACACGTCGTTGCAAGCGCCTCAAGAATTGGCTCCGGCAGGCCGACGACTGATCTGTGCAGCTCCGCGCACGCGGAGCCCTCGCCACGGGAGAGTGATGTTCGACCGCCGACGTCAAGTTGCGATGCCGCTGCGCGAGGAGACTGCCGAGGACGAGGCGGACCAGTTCGCCGAGCTGACGCTGCTCGAGCCGCCGCCCCCGCCGTTGCTCCGCCCCGACGGCGTCTGGGATGTTCCCGCGCTGCTCGCACAGCAGGATGGCGAGAGCGCGGATGCGGTCGCCGCAATGATCAAGGCGTTCCACGAGATGGCGCAGATCACGAGCGACTACTCGGTCAAGGCGGCTCGAAACTCGCTGTCGGTTGGGGTCATCGGCAACGAAAGCGAGCGGCTGCGACAGGATCTCGAAGCGGTCAGCGCAATGGTCGACTCGGTGCGCGCCTCAGCGGAGGATGTGTCGCGTTCGGCGAGCGCGTCCGCAGCCCTGACCGGCGAGCTGGCGCGCGAGACAGATCACGGCCTCGACACGGTCGTGCGCATCGTCGATGCGATCGGTGTCCTGCACGACCACGCAGCGCAGGTCGCCGACCTGATCGCTGGGCTCGTCGCCAACGAGCTCACCAGCATCGGGTCGATCTCGTCGGTGATCGAGGCCGTTGCTAGCCAGACCAAGCTGCTCGCGCTGAACGCCGCGATCGAGGCGGCTCGAGCCGGTGAGCACGGTCGCGGCTTTGCGGTTGTCGCCGACGAGGTCGGACGGCTCGCGGTCGAGACGAGCACGCAGAGCGCCCAGATCACGCAGACGATTCAGCAGACCCGCAGTCAGCTCGAGTCGCTCAAGGAGATCACACAGTCGGCGCGCGAGCGTGCGCAGCAGAGCGCCGCCGACGCCGACTCCGGCCGCGCCGCGCTCGAGCGGATCGGATCGCTTGTCGGGGCATCGACGGAGCCGGCGACGCGCATCGCCGGGCTTGCCGCCAGCCAGCTCACCGATGTCGACGGCGTCGCCGTGCGAGTTCGCAGCGTGGTCGACGCCGGTGCCGAGATCGAGCGCCACACGAAGGCGGTCGCGGCGAATGAGCTGGCGCTGGCAGACGGCACCGAGCTGGCATCGATGACGATCGCCGCGTTCGACACGGGCGGCGTGATCGACCGTCTGCATGCGCGGGTGGCGGAGCTCGCGGACAGCCTCGCGAGCGTCCTCGAGGAGGCGATCGACAGTGGCAAGGTCACGCTCGAGGAGGTTCTCGCGCTCGACTACGAGGAGGCCGTCGGCGCGAGCATCGCGCGCTTCGCGCGCCTGTTCGACGTGAGCCGCGTGCCATCGACGGGCTTCACGCCGCCGAAGTACCACACGGCCTACGACGCGGCTGTCGACGTCGCGATGATGGAGCAGATGGACGCGGTGCTGGCCGCCGAGCCGCAGCTCACGTTCGCCTTGCCGTTTGACCTGAACGCCTATGCGCCGGCGCACAACAGCGTCTTCACGCGCGACTGGACCGGCGATCCGGCCGTCGACCTCGTCGGCAACCGCAGCAAGCGCTTCTTCCTCGACTCCGGGGCACTGACCCGCGCCGCGCGGATGGATCTCGATGTCGAGCTTCCGTCGCACGCGCTCACCCGCACGGAGATCGAGCGGGCAGGAGCAAAGCTCACGCGCCCCACCGACGGCCGTCGCACACTGCTGCTGCAGAGCTACGCACGCGATACCGGCGCGGTCCTGCGCGCCCTCTCCGTGCCGCTCTACGTCAAGGGGCAGCGCTTCGGCGTGGTCACGCTCGGCTGGGACCCCGAGCTGCTGCGCACGTAGTCACGTCGGCCTGGCAGGGCCGCGACACCCCGGCTCAGACCTTGCGGTAGGCCGGAACCCAGCTGCCGTCGGCCTCGCGGGCGAAGTCCTGGAAGAGAAGCGGCGCTTCGCGCTGGGCGACGCGCGCGATCTCGTCGAAGACCACGCGCAGCTCCTCCTCGGCGCCGCCGGCGGTGCGCATCTCGATCACGTGGCGGAGCGTGCGGACGTTCGCGGTCCAGATGATGTCGGTCGACAGACCGATCGGCGCCAGACGCCGCAGCGCCGACGTCACCTCCTTCTTGACCGCAAAGGGGACGCCCTCCTCGTCGAGGCCCAGCTGGGCCGCGGCCTCGCGCTGGAATTCCTCGAGCTGCTCGACGATCTCCAGTGCGCGCTCGCGCAGCGGCGCGAGCGCTGGGGGGACGCGGAAGCCGATGTCGGTCAAGCGCACGTAGCGCAAGCTCTCCTGGCTGAAGGCGGAGCCAGCGCGGTGCCTGACGAGCTCGTGCGTGAAAGTGCGGCTCACGTTGCGCAGCGCGAAGCTGAAGTTGGCGTGCTCGAGCACGCTGCCGTGCGCGCTTCGGAGGATGTTCTCGTGGTATTCGCGCCGGTCTGTGCGAACGCGCGTGACGTTGACGTTGAGCCCCGGCTCCCAGCTGCGGTAGCAGGCGCGGCCGCAGAACTCGACGAGCAGCTCGGCGCTGTTGGGCGCCCCGCCCGACTCCTCGAGCTGGCGGTCGAGCCACGAAGCTCCGCCGACGTCCTCGAGGTAGGCGCGCATCGCCTCGAGATCGACCGACGGCCGCGCGATCAGAAAGACGGTGGGCGTCGTCTCATGCATGGGCGGGCGATCGTAGCGGTCGCGTCGGAAGCCCTCGCCCGCGACGGG
>JBEKBL010000298.1:0-2933 GCA_050015415.1 Solirubrobacteraceae bacterium | reverse complement strand
CAGCACGCTGCCGCCCGAGAACGTGACGATCCGGTCCTCACCATCCAGTCGGGCATCGGTCGCGAAACCGGGCACGAGCCGCTCATGCAGCCTTCCCCAATCACGCAGCGCATCCCAGACGCGCTCGGCGCTTGCGTCGATCACGATTTCCTTGCGAATCGAAGCCATCGAAAGATCATGCCTGGGGAGGCAGCCCGAACGACTCGACCATCGACGGCGTGCGGAAGTGGATGATCTCGTCGATTCGCTCAGCCTCGAGGGTGAGGACCGTCACGCCATGTGGGGCGTAGACCCCGGAGCTGTCGAGCTCGTAGGCGCCGAGCGCCAGCTGACCGTTGGCTGCGGTAGGCAGCATGCGCCAGCTCCGCGCGCCGTCGAACACCGCGCTCCGCAGCACCCTCTCGATCGCTTCGCGCCCGTGATACCAGCTGGGGATCGGGGGCATCGCCAACGTCGCGGTGTCGGTGAGCATCCCGACGATCGTATCCACGTCGTTGCGGGCCCAAGCTTCGACGTAACGCTGGACGATCTCTTTTAGCTGCGCATCGCCCAGCGAGCGGAGCGTCGCCTGCTGGCTGCGCTCCGGCGCTCGCTCCTGGAGCGTCGCGTGCGCGCGCTGCAGAGCGCTGTAGACCGAGGCCGGCGTCGTCTCGAGCGCCTCGGCGACCTCCGCGCCAGAGAAGCCGAGGACGTCGCGGAGGATGAGCACCGCCCGCTGTCGAGGCGGTAGCAGCTGGAGCGCCGCGACGAACGCGAGCTCGATGCTCTCTCGCTGCTCGTAGCGGGCCTCCGGTCCGGCAAGGCTGGCGTCGAGGCCGAGCTGCTCGTCGGGATATGGGTCCATCCACACGGACTCGAGCAGCGGCGCTTGGATCGGCTTGTGGGGGTCCGCGGGTGGGCCATAGTCGATCGGCAGCACACGCGAAGGCCGGCGCTCGATCGCGCGCAGGCAAACGTTCGTGGCGATCGAATACAGCCAGCTTCGCAGCGAGCTTCGCCCCTGAAACGACGACAGACTCCGCCACGCGCGCAGCAGCGTCTCCTGGACCGCATCCTCGGCATCCTGCAGAGAGCCGAGCATCCGATAACAGTGAGCGTGCAGCGGCCGCCGGTGCGGCCCCACCAGCTCGGCGAACGCGGCCTGATCCCCTCCGATAGCTGCCTCGATTAGCTGAGCGTCAGTCATCTGATCCCTCGCACGAGGGTACCCTTCGGCTGCCAGAGCGCGATCTCGCCACCATCGCTCGAGGCCAGCACGCTGCGCCATCCCGCCGGCCCCTCGCGCGGCTCGAGCAACACCGCCGCTCCAAGCGCCCGCCCGCGCTCGGTCATCGCCTCGATCTCCTTGACCTCCACATATGGGATCCAGATCGGCCGCCGCGCGCCGCACTCGACGATCCCGCCATCGAGCGCGCCGCCAAGGGTCAGCCCGTGATAGGTGCCCGACCGGCAGTGCAGACGCTCTGTCCGCCAACCGAGCAGCTGGCGATAGAACGTGCTCGCGCCCGCCAAGTCGTGGGTATGCAGCTCGAGATGCACGAGCCCACCGGGTTGATGGACGGGGGCGGGCCTCACCGCGCGAGCTCGTAGGTGAGGAAGGCGAGGCCCTCACCGATGGTCTTGGCATCGACGAGGCGCATGGGCTTCTTCTCGCGGGTCTCGCCGAACAGGCGCTCGCCGGCCCCGAGCACGACCGGGAAGACGACCAGCCGCAGCTCATCGACCAGGTCGTGCTCCAGCAGCGTGCGCACGAGCTGATAGCTGGCGTAGACGAGGATCTCTCCGTCCAGCTCCCGCTTGAGCTTCGAGACCTCGTCCACGACGTCGCCGTTCAGTACCGTCGCGTTGCTCCAGCGGGGATGTTCGAGGGTCGAGGACACGACGTACTTGGGCATGCTGTTCAGCCTGTCCGCCCACTCGCCGGTTCGTTGTGCCCACCGCGTGGCGAACCACTCGTCGCTCCGCCGGCCCAGCAGCAGGGCCTCGGCGTGAAGCGTCTCGTCGGTCTCGTGCCTGGTCCACGCGGCCAGGTCCGCGCCCCCCGACCGGGTGAACCAGCCGCCGCGCTCGAAGCCCTCCTGGCCGTCCGGGTCCTGGACGACCCCGTCGAGCGAGGCGTTCGTGGTGATGACGATCTTTCCCATGGCGATTTCTCCCTCGTGGTTCGCGTTGCCGCTGATGGATACACCGCGACATCGCGAAACCGGGCGCTCCCTGACCGCCCAGTTCGTCTCGTGGGCGGTGTATGTACACGATGGAGAAGCGACGAGGCACGGGAAGAAGGTGGCGGCGGCCATGCCGGTGGGATCCGACCTGATCGCGAAGGCGCGGGCCGGGGACGGCGACGCGTTCCGTGAGCTCACCGAGCCGCACCGCCGGGAACTGCAGGTGCACTGCTACCGGATGCTCGGGTCCTTCGCCGACGCCGAGGACGTGCTGCAGGACACGCTGCTGGCCGCCTGGCAGGGCATCGGCGGGTTCACCGAGGAACGCGCCTCACTGCGCACCTGGCTGTACACGATTGCCACCAACCGGTGCCTCAACGCGCGCCGCGCGGCGAGCCGGCGCCCGGCCAGAGAATGGGACGTGCCCCGGTCCGGGCCGCTCGCGCCGACCCCGCGCGACGAGCCCGTCTGGCTGCAGCCGTTCCCCGACGCCCTGCTGGAGGGCGCCGTCGACGCGCCGCCCGGGCCGGAGGCCCGCTACGAGCAGGCCGAGGCCGTCTCGCTGGCCTTCGTGACCGCCCTGCAGCTGCTGCCGCCGCGCCAGGTCGCCGTCCTGATCTTGCGCGACGTCCTCGGATTCCGCGCCAGCGAGGTGGCCGGCATGCTGGAGGTGACCGTCGAATCGGTCAACAGCGCCCTCAAGCGAGCCCGCGCCAGCCTCCAGCGCCGGCAGCAGCCGGCCGCCGGCCACCAGCCGCCGCCGGCCGC
>JBEKBL010000297.1:0-2941 GCA_050015415.1 Solirubrobacteraceae bacterium | reverse complement strand
AGTCTGTAGTGGCGCACGATCGCCTGCGCTGCGAGGTTGACGAGCAGCTCGATCGCGAGCAGGATCACGCCGAGGTAGAAGATCGACGCGGTTTCGAGCGTCGTGTTGTTCGAAGTGGCGTCGTTCGCGAGCGTCGCGGCGAGCGTGGTGCCGTTGTCGAACAGGTTTGCGTGACCCTGGAAGACGAAGCCGATCACCTGGATCACGGCGATCGCCTCGCCGAGCGCCCGCGCCGCCCCGAGGATGCATGCCGAGGCGATCCCGGGACGCATCGAACCGAGGACGACGCCGCGGACCATCTCCCAGCGCGTCGCGCCGAGCGCCAGCGCTCCGTCCTTGAGCTCGCTGGGAACCGTCAGGAACAGGTCGCGCGTGATCGCGGCGATGATCGGCAGCGCCATGATCGCGAGAATCACGATCGCCGTAAACACTCCTGAACCGCTCAGCGACGGCTTCCCGAACAGCGGTATGAAGCCGAGGACGTTGTGCAGCGCCGGCTCGATCGTCGAGCGCATGATCGGAGCGAGAACGACGATTCCCCAGAGGCCGATGATCACGCTCGGCACGGCGGCGAGCAGCTCGACCAGCGGGCCGATCACCGCGGCGGTGCGAGACGACGTCAGCTGGCTCAGATAGAGGCCGATCGCGATGCCGAGCGGAGCGGCGATCAGGAGCGCACCCGCTGAGGTGACGAGCGTGCCGAAGATCGCCGCACCACCGCCGAAGATCGTCGAGCCGTTCCAGGTGTCGTGGAAGAGAAAGCCGATCCCGTACTTCGACATCGCCGGGACTGCGCCGTGGACGATCTGGTAGATCACGAGCGCGATCAGGACCACCGCGAAGAGCGAAGCGACGGCGGTCAGTCCGAACAGCACCCGGTCGCCAACCCGGTCCGTGAAGCGACGGCTCGACGGCAGTCGAGCGGTTCCGGCAATCAAGCTCACAGCGGCGCAGCCTAGTTGCTGCTAGCGGGCGAGAGTGTGACGACGATGCAACTTCACAACTTGATAACGCACCGGTCACTAGTTCGTAACCGGTCAGGTGTGCTCGGCCGCGATGCTGCCTGCCAGAGAGCGAGTTGCTCTCGCACAAGCACCCTATGAGGAGGCACTCGCAGATGAAACATCTTGCTGCCAAGCTCGCCGTGTTCGGCGCAGCGGCCGCATTCGTATTGGGGGCCGGCGCCGGTTCGGCATCGGCGTCGTTTTCGCTCAAGGGCGCCGGCTCGACGCTGGTCCAGCCGATGCTCGACAACGCGTGGATTCCCGACTTCGAGGCCGCAAACTCCGGCGACAGCATCTCCTATCCTGGCGGCGGCTCGACAGCCGGCATCAACGACGTCACCGCCAACGACGTCAACTTCGGCGCCTCAGACGCGCCGATGACCGCAGCCCAGCTGTCCGCCTGCGGCGCGACCTGCAAGCAGATCCCGTGGGCGCTGTCGGCGACGGGCCCGGTCTACAACGTCTCTGGCGTCAGCAGCCTGAACCTCTCAGGCCCGGTGCTGGCGGGGATCTACAGCGGCACGATCACGACCTGGGATGACCCGGCGATCAAGAAGCTCAACCCCGGCGTCTCGCTGCCCAGCTCGACGATCGCGGTGTTCTGGCGCAGTGACGGCTCGGGCGACACCTTCGTCTTCGAGTCCTTCCTCGCTGATACCGACGCCGCCTACAAGGCGTTCCTCGGCACTGCGGGTCCGACCACGACGTCCAACTTCCCGGACAAGACCGGCACGGGCGAGAAGAGCAACTCGGGCGTCGCCACCGCCGTGCAAAACACGCCAAACTCGATCGGTTACGTCTCGACGTTCTACGCGAAGGACGCACAGCTGCACGGTGCGGCTGTCGAGAACGCCTCCGGTAAGTTCATCCACCCCTACCCGGAGAACATGACGTACGCGGCTGAGCAGGTACCGGCTTCGCAGCTGGGCGCCTCGAGCTACAACACCGAGCCGGTGATCGCCAACGACGTCGCGACGCTGGCCTACAAGCCGAAGAAGGTGAAGAAGGGCAAGAAGGCCAAGAAGCCGACCGCGAAGGATCTCGAGATCGAGAACCTCTATCCGCTGTCGACGTTCACCGACGTCATCGTGCGCTCGGACGGCCCGGATGTGCCGGATCTGAAGACGTTCATCAACTTCTGCCTCAGCCCTGCTGAGCAGTCATTGCAGAAGACCGGGGCGCAGTCCTTCGCCCCGCTGCCGAGCGCGGTGGTCAAGTTCGACACCGCGCAGGTGAACGCGCTGTAGCGCACGACACAGCCCGCTGGTAATCGGGGACGCGATCGGCCAGCTGCCGGTCGCGTCCCTTTTGCTTTGCGGCTGGCTGCATGCAGCCAGCCGTCGGGCGGGCGCATGCGCCCGCCCGCGCCTCGGCGCATGCGCCGAGGCGGACCGCTAGCTCGGTGAGACGATGAACACGACCGTCGAGTTCGACGGGACGCTGGCGCTGATCGCACCGCTCGTCGTGCTCGCACCACCGGCCCAGACGTTCGCGAGGCTGTAGCTCGCCGCCGACGGGATGCCGATCGCGCTGGCGGTCGTCGAGATCGTGAGCGTCGAATCGCCGAGGTTGAGCAGGGCCACGGCGTACTTGCCGTGCTCGAGCGGCTTGATCCAGGCTTCGCCGTTTGCCGAGGCGGGTGTGCTCGTGACGGCGGCCGGCGCCACCTGCACGCCCTGGGTACCGCGTTTGTCCTGGTCGATCGCGATCATCTGCGGGTTGGTCAGCGTCGCGAGGCTCGGTGGCGTGAGCGTCGACAGGTTGACGCTCACCATCAGCGGTGCGGCGAGCATCGCCCACATGCTGAACTGCGTCTGGAACTGGGCGGCGCTCAGACCGAGATCGGGGCCGAGGTAGTCGGGATCGTTCCAGTGCCCGGGACCGGCGGCCCCTGGTTCGGTCGCGTCCGCGTCGATGTTGCGCACGACGGAGGTCCA
>JBEKBL010000296.1:0-3281 GCA_050015415.1 Solirubrobacteraceae bacterium | reverse complement strand
AGGACGCCCAGATACATGCGGGCTGGAGCACGCGACGCGTCGACAACGCGCGCCTCCTCGGCGGCGAGAGTCGCAACCTCGCGCCAGCCAGCGTTGTGCAGGACGACCGAGCCGACTGGCACCTGGGCGGCCTCGGAAGCGAGGACCGTGCCGACCGCCCCGCCTTCAAGCGGAGCATTAAGCGGAAATGGCGTTACGTAGGACTCGGCGTCGTTCATTCGCCCACGCATGTACGGATCCACCGAGAGCCAGCTGTTGCGGACGAGGATCTCCCCCCTTTGCGGCGCTCGCACCGCCACCGCTTTGACCGCAAAGTTGCTGAGAGCAGCCTCGCCCGCTGGACGGGCGACGAGATGAACCTCGCGGCTGACGTTTGGCAGAGGTTTCGACATTCATCTTCCCTTGGGGATAATTGAAAATGACGTCAACTTCGGCTAGGTTACTCACCGCCCTGCGAATAGGAGTCCAGGAGATGGAGAGGAGCGCCGCATTGCAGCTGATCGCCCGCTGGTCGTCGCGCATCTGGGAGAACTCTGCGTCCCCACGCTCGAGCGTCGGTAGCCGACGCTCTGATGAGCGAGTTCTCGGCTGGATCGGAGCGGCGGAGCACGTGGGCGCCGATCGCCGCTCGCTGGCTATCCCATACCTTCCCGAGCAGGCCGAGCAAAGCCGATGAACTTCGATCTGACCGACCGCTGCAAGGACTACCTCAAGCGCGTTCAGGCGTTCATGGACGAGCGAATCTATCCGGCCGAGGCGGTCTACGAGCGCCAGATGAAGGATTCACGGGACCCGCACTTCCACCCACCGGTCCTCGAAGAGCTCAAGGACGAAGCTCGCCGACGCGGTCTGTGGAACCTATTCCACCCGCACGAGGAATGGGGTCCGGGCCTGACGAACGTCGAGTACGCGCCGCTTGCCGAGCTGATGGGCCGCAGCCTGCACATAGCGCCGGAGGCGATGAACTGCAACGCCCCCGACACGGGGAACATGGAGGTCCTGACGCTGTTCGGCAGCGACGAGCACAAGGACAAGTTCCTGCGGCCACTGCTCGATGGCGAGATCCGCTCGGCGTTCGCGATGACCGAGCCGCGCGTGGCATCCTCGGACGCCCGAAACATCGAGATGTCGATCCTCCGTGACGGCGACGAATACGTCCTCAACGGCCGCAAGTGGTGGGTCTCAAACGCCCTCCACAAGAACTGCAAGGTGTTGATCGTGATGGGCAAGACCAACCCGGACGGGCCACCCCAGCGCCAGCAGAGCATGCTCGTGGTCCCGATCGACACCCCCGGTATCACCGTGATGCGCGGACTCCCCGTGTTCGGCTACCAGGACCGAGTGGGCCACGCGGAGATCGACTTCAACAACGTGCGCGTGCCGGCGAGCGCCCTGCTGGCCGATGAAGGCGACGGCTTTGCGATCAGCCAGGCCCGTCTCGGGCCCGGGAGGATCCACCACTGCATGCGCTCGATCGGGATGGCCGAGCGCGCGCTCGAGCTGTTGTGCGGACGCGCCCAGTCCCGTGTCACATTCGGCCAGACGCTGTCGCATCGATCGAACATCGGTGACTGGATCGCGGAGTCACGGATCGATCTTGAGATGATCCGCCTGCTCACGATGAAGACAGCTTGGCTGATGGACACGGTCGGCAACCGCCACGCGCGGGTCGAGATCGCGGCGATCAAGGTCGCGGCTCCGCAGGTCGCGCTCAAGATCGTCGACCGAGCGATCCAGGTTCACGGAGGTGGTGGCGTATCCGACGACTTTCCGCTCGCCAGCATGTACGCGGAGCTGCGCACGCTGCGATTGGCCGACGGACCGGACGAGGTCCACAAGCGCACGATCACGCAGCGTGAACTGCGCAAACATGGCGCGGCGCCAGCGCGGGACGACGAGGACGCTCGCCCGGCGACGCTCGTTGTGTAATGCCCGCGGTCGACCTCAAAGCTCGGACGGCGATCGTCACCGGCGCCTCCCGAGGTATCGGCCTTGCGATCGCTGGGGCGCTCGTCGCGGCGGGGGCGAATGTCGTCGTGACCTCACGCAGCCAGGATGCCGCCGAGAAGGCCGCCCGCACACTCGGAGCGCGGGCCACCGGATACGCGGCGCACGCCGTCGATGGCGACGCCGCGAAGGCCTGCGTCGCGTTCACGGTCGAGCGCTTCGGCAGCCTCGACATCCTCGTCAACAACGCTGGCACGAACCCCGCATATGGCCCGCTCGTCGAGCAGGACCACGGCCGCTTCACCAAGACGTTCGACGTGAATCTCTGGGCCCCGATCCTCTGGACGAGCCTCGCGTGGGACGGCTGGATGAAGAACCATGGCGGTGCCGTCGTCAACACTGCCTCGGCCGGGGGAATCATCGTCAGCCGCGACCTCGGCCTATACGGCGCGTCGAAGGCCGCGCTGATCCACATCACCAAGCAGCTCGCGCTGGAGCTCGGCCCGAAGGTGCGCGTGAATGCGATCGCTCCCGGTGTCGTGCGCACGCGCCTGGCCGAAGCGCTCTGGAAGGACCACGAGGATGCGGTCGCCGCGGGCACGCCGCTCGGCCGGATCGGAGAGCCCGCGGACATCGGCGCAGCGGTCGCGTTTCTCGCATCTGACGCCGCAAGCTGGATCACCGGCGAGACCCTCGTGATCGACGGCGGGCAGATACTCACGACCTCCCCCGGCGGGCCCGCTTGAACGGGGCCGGGGTCGCCCCTCGTGCCGCCGGCGTTGCGGGAGTCGACGTTGACGCGGTAGGCCGCTGGATCGCGACCCTCGGGCTTGGCGAGGCGGCCGGGCAGCGCTGGGTTCTGCGGCGACCCCCGCTCGGACACCTGCTCGACTCCGCGCATGACGTGGTCCGAGAGCACCGCGTCCTGCGCGCCCTGGAGCAGACGCAGGTACCGGCACCGGCCGTCTACGGCCTCTGCCAGGACCCCGCGGTGAGCGATGTGCCGCTGCTGCTGATGGAGCACGTCGATGGACTCGTCGTCGAGGATATGGCCATCGCCGAGTCGCTCGAGCCGGCGATGCGAGGGGCAATTGGACGCTCGCTCGCGATGACCCTCGCCGCGATCCACGCCGTCGATCTCGAGCAGACCAAACTCGACTCGCTTGCGACGCACGCCCCCTACGCCGCGCGCCAGCTGAAGCGCTGGCGCGCGCAGTGGGAGCACTCGCGATCGCGGGAGCTGCCGATCGTCGAGCAGCTCGCCGAGCGGTTGCAGGCTGCGATGCCGGCACCCACTGAGCTGACGCTCGTGCACGGCGACTTCCATCTGCTGA
>JBEKBL010000295.1:0-2982 GCA_050015415.1 Solirubrobacteraceae bacterium | reverse complement strand
GATCGAGCCCTCGCGCGGCCACTACGACTTCACGCCTTACGACTCGTTCATGGCGGCGACGGCCCGCGCGGGGCTCCAGGTTCTGCCGATCGTCTTTGGACGACCTAGGTTCGAGCCCGCTCAGAAGCCGGCCGGCGGGCGTCTGACCGCAACGACGACGTCCCCACCGGCCCGGCTGTCCGACTTCGCGCAGTTCGCCGCGACCCTGGTGCGCCGCTACGGACCGGGTGGCGCGTTCTGGCGCGCCAATCCGAAGCTTCCGGTGCACGCGATCCACTCCTGGCAGATCTGGAACGAGCCGAACCTGCCGGTCTACTGGGCCGGCAAGCCGAGCGCCGCCGGATACGTTGCGATGCTCGCGACGGCGGCGCGAGCGATCAGGGCGGTCGACCCGAGCGCCGAGATCGTCACGGCGGGCATTCCCGACAGTACGCTCGGTATCGCGCTCGGGCCGTATGTGAGCGAGATGCTCGCGGCCGGCGCCCGGGGCACCTTCGACACGCTTGCGATCAACCCTTACGCCAGTAGCACCGCCGGTGTGTTGGCGGCGACGGCGAGCGTTCGTAGCGAACTCGATCAGGCAGGGCTCAAGCAGACGCCGATCTGGCTGACCGAGATCGGTTGGGCCAGCGGCGGACCGCCGTCCGGCTTCACGGTCGGCCCGAAGTTACAGGCGCGCTACGTCCTCGACACGATCACCTCGCTGGCGCGCGAAGCCCGTAGCGAGCACATCCGCGGCGTCGTCTACTTCGACTGGCGCGACGCACCGCCATACCCGGGCGGACAGGACTTCTGGGGCCTCCACACCGGTCTCCTCGCGCTCAACGGCTCCGGCAAGCCGGCGCTTTCGGCGTATTACCAGGCAGCTGGCGTGCTCGGGACGCTGCCCTCGCAGCACTCGCCGTGACGAGTCGCGGTTCGCCTGCAAACTCCACGAGGCGGAGTAGAGTATGCGGGCGAAGGGCATGATCGCGAGGTCGCTCCCCGTCGCGGGGAACGGCAGCATGGTCTGACTTTCCGAGGTCTTAGCTCTCACAAGCCCGGAGGTCGTCATGTCCCAAGGAGCGGATTTTTTCGATGTGACCCTGCGCAGGATGGAGGCTGTTGCCGTCTTCAGGCGGACAGCACGGGCCAATCGGCTCGACGCCCGGAACGCTGCGGTGACCCGATCGCAAAGCCCGCGGCGAGTCGCCACCTTCACGAGCGCCGCCCACGTCTCGGCCGAGCAGCCGGCCGCCATCCCGATCAGCGCGGTGAGCGACGCCGCGGACGGTGGTGTCCGGCTCACGCTCGCGGACAACGAACTGCGAAGCGTTCCGCCGATCGACCCCGCCGAACCCAAATGAGCAACGACGCGTAGCCGGCACTTGCTGGCGTCGCGCTGAAGTAGGCGACGGGACCACCTGTCATCCGCATGACGTCTCAGGGGTTGCGCAGGATGTCGTGCGTGCCGACGCGGCGCCAGCGGATCGCTGCCTCGCCGTCGATCCTGACCCACTCCCAGGTCGCGCGTCCGTCCGGGTCAGGCCAGCTCCATGTCATCTCCCACACCCCTTCGGCGCCTTCGATCTTCTTGACTCGCATGGAGTTCGGCCACGGGTTCGCGTCCCCGGCCGCTGCTCGATCGGCCGACTCGACGAACGCCGGAAGGACCCTGTCACGGAACTTCTTGTAGTGCTGCTGCGTGAGGCCTTTGACGTCACCGTCGAACGCCGGCGTCGTCTCGAACCTCAGCTGGACTCCCGCAGGGCGTCGAGCTGCTCGAGGAGCGCACCGCCCGACCCATGCCGCGTCACGCGGCCGGCCGCGACCTCAGCGTCTGCCTCGACCTCCATCGCCTGCCAGCGCTCCGTCCAAAACCAAGCCTGGTCGGCGGGGATCGCGAGCTGCGGATGGAGCTCGATCACGCCATCGTCACGCTCGACGACGCGGACCTGGGCACCCGGCTCATCCAGGCGATGACGCTTGCGCACATCCGCGGGCAACGCCAATAAACCGCGGCTCTGCACGCCGACATAGACACCTGTCGACCGAGCGGAGGCCACCTCGGTCGAAGTCGCGTGCTTGCGGGCGATTGCCATCGCACGAGTATAACACCGATGCGCCGCAAAGCGGCAAAGCCGTATCGCAGTCATAGCCGCTCCGTAGCCTCATTTCTGATATAGTTTTAGATATCAGCGACCCTGGGACTCTTGTGCATGACCTGCGCGTTCGGCTTGGCCTCAGCCAGCGCTCGCTAGCCCGCCGCGCGGGCACGACGCAGGCTGCCGTGAGCCGGATCGAGTCGGGGCAGACGATGCCGACCTGGGAAACGGTCCGCGCCTTGCTACTCGCGATGGGATATGCGCCGGACCTCGAAGCGCGTCGGTTGGACGGGAGATGGGATCCGCTGCACCTCGCGGGCCTGCAATCGCGAGCGCCTGTGGAGCGGCTCGCGATGGCGCTATCGGCGAATCGGCTCGCCGGACGGCTGAGGGAGGCCGGGCGTGTCGCCCAGCAGCGAGCCTGACAGCTCGCTGGACGCCGAGCAGATACTCCGCGTCCTCGGTAACCACGACGTCGACTACGTGCTCGTCGGAGGCCTCGCGGTACAGGTCCACGGTCACGTGCGCACGACCTTCGACGTTGATGTCCTGCCGCGCCCCGAGCACGCGAACCTCGAGCACCTCGCGGACGCGTTGAACGAGCTCGACGCGCGCGTGCTGAATCGAGAAAGCGAAGGTCTCGCAATCGACGCGGCGATGCTGCCGCGGGCCACCTTGTGGCAGTTCGAGACGCGCCACGGCGCGATCGACGTGATTCACGACGCGCCGGGCGCGCCGGCGTACCGGGACCTTCGCGAACGCGCGCTCGAGATCGACCTCGGCGGCCTCGCGCTCGCCGTCGCCGGGCGCGACGATCTGATCAGCATGAAGCGGGCCAGCGGCCGACCGGTCGACCTCGACGATCTCGCGGCGCTGACCGAGCCCGAGCATCGGCAAC
>JBEKBL010000294.1:0-3001 GCA_050015415.1 Solirubrobacteraceae bacterium | reverse complement strand
CGCCCGCCGGGAAGGCACTTCCCGGCGCTTGGCGATGAGTCTCCAGCTCGCTGGCGGGGCGTCGCAGAATTCGCAGCGGCGCCTGGCCAGGCGGCTCTGGACGCGTTCTGGCCACTAGTCCACCGGTCCAGAATGGGGCGATAGGGCCTCAACCGACACCCCCACACCGCCGATCGTTGCAGTGCCTTGATCGATATCGAACAGGTTCTCTGCGCGCTCGTCGCTTGCGACGGCTCCGACCTCCACCTCAAGGTGGGATCGGTGCCGCTTGCCCGTATCGACGGTGCCCTCGGCCCGCTGGGAACCGACGAGGAATGGGCGGTTCTCGGACCCGATGACACCGAGGGGGCGGTCAGGGACCTGCTCGCCGGCGGCAACCGGCTCGAGGAGTTCTTCGATAACCAGGATCTCGACATCTCGCACGAGATCGCCGGTGTCGCACGCTTCCGCATCAACATGTTCCGCCAGCGCGGGCGCGTGTCGCTCGTCGCACGGGCGATTCCGCATCGCATCCGCACCGTCGAGGAGCTTGGCCTCCCACCGGTGATCAGCGAGCTTGCGGAGGAGGCGCGAGGGATCATCCTCGTCACCGGTAGCACCGGCTCGGGCAAGTCGACGACGCTCGCGGCGATCATCGACCACATCAACAACGCTCGCGCCTCGCACATCGTCACGATCGAAGACCCGATCGAGTTCGTCCACACCGATGTGCGCTCGATGGTCAGCCAGCGCGAGGTTGGCGCCGACACCGGCTCGTTCAAGCTCGCGCTGCGGCGCGTCCTGCGCCAGGACCCCGACGTCATCCTGATCGGTGAGATGCGCGACGAGGAGACCGTCCAGACGGCGATCTCCGCGGCCGAGACCGGCCACCTCGTGCTCTCGACGATCCACACCGTCGACTCGGCGGAGTCGATCAACCGGATGCTCGACTTCTTCCCGCCACACCAGCACACCCAGGTTCGCTCGATGATCGCCGGCACGCTCCGGGGCGTCATCTCGCAGAGGCTTGTGCCGGCGGCGGTCGGCGGACGCGTGGCTGCTGTCGAAGTGCTGCGGATGACCGGGCGCGTGCACGACGTGATCCGCGATCCTGCCCACGCGGACATCGGGCTCGCGGAGATCATTGCCGAGGGCGGCTACTACGGGATGCAGACCTTCGACCAGGCGCTCCTAGCGCACGTCCGCTCCGGCCGCGTCAAGGTCGAGGACGCGATCGCAGCTGCCACGAGCCCGCACGACTTCAAGCTCATGCTCGAGGCCGACGGGGAGCTCAAGAAGGAAGCGAGCGCAGCGCAGGTCGTTGCGCTAGCGAGCTAGTCGCGGCGCCTTCCCGACCTGCGGCCGCAGCAGCTTCGCTCTCGGCGCGCACGCGGATCGGCCGCTGCTGGTGCCGGCAGTCACTTCAGTTGGTAAAGTCTTGTGCATGGCTCTGGACGACTCGTGCCCCGTCTGCCACACGGCCGAGCTCGTGTGCGGCAAGTGGACCCTGCTCCTCGTCCGCGACCTGGCGGCCGGACGCAGCCGCTTCTGCGAGCTCGAGCGATCACTCGCCGGTATCAGCCCGCGCACTCTGTCGCTCCGCCTGCGCGCCCTCGAGGAGGATGGGATCGTCGAGCGGCACACCTACCCCGAGGTGCCGCCCCGCGTCGAGTACTCGTTGACTGACAAGGGTCGCGACCTGCTGCCGATCATCGACAGCATGCGCGATTACGGCCGCCGCTGGGTCTGCGAGGAGCTCACGCAGGCTCCACCGCTGAGCGAGCCGGTCGCGGCGTAAGCGCTGCAACGCCCGCTGCGCGGGCAGGAGGCGTTAGCGGCGGAGCGAAACGCCATCCATGCGCTCCGGTCAGCTGCATCAGTCTCTGCACGCCTTCGCCATCGAGGCCGCGCAAACCCTCACCGCGGCGACGGCGAGTGGCGCCGAAGTTGGCTTCGACATCGTCGAGGAACGCGCGCGCCTGCATCGCCCGGCGCTTTACTGCTACCGGCCACTGACGAGCCAATTCGTCGCGCGCCAATGGCCGGCGCTGCGAGCGCTGCCGTCCGCGGCGAGCGCGCTGGCCGAGCTCGCCGGCATACCGGGACTGAACAGCTATCTCGCCGCGCACGCGGTGCCGATCGACGATGACGCGTGCGACTACCCGGAGGCCGCGCTGCAATGCTTCACTGCGCGGGTCTTCGACGGCGCCGACAGGACGTTCGTGCTGGCCCCGGAGCGCTTTGAGCCGGCTTACCGCGAACTCTTCGAGAACGCTGTCGAGCGGCGCAACGACATCGCGCTGCTCGGTCTGCTGCGCGGCGTCAGCACGACGGCCAGGGAAATCGTGCTCGGCGACGGCATGCTGCTGGCGCCGCTCGAGCGGCTCGGGAACGTACCGCCGGATCCCGCGTGGAGGCGAGACGATCGACCGTCGCTCGTGGTCGCGGTCGATCCGGGGGACGACCCCGACGGTGTCGAGCGCGCGCTCGCGCAGATGCTCGAACTGCAGAGCGCGATGCGGCTCTACGCCGGCGGGATCTCCCTGGCGCCGCTCGCATGGATTCATTCCGGCGGCTCGCACTGGCGTGCGCTGCAGCTCGGTGGGGGACGCACGGACGGGCAGGTCCTGCTCGTCGCCGAGCAGCAGGAGGAGCTGTGCAATTTCATCGGGACCGTCGCGCGACGACGCCCCACGGCGGGCGCACTCGGCTGGGCGCTTCGGCGCTTCGAGCTCGGCTGCGAGCGCGAGAATCGTTTGGACGCCCTCACCGATCACCTGCTCGCGCTGCGCGCGCTACTCGAGCCCGAGGGGGCCGGTAGCGGCCGCCTCGCGGGCCGCCTCGCCGCGCTCTGTGCGGAAGCCGGCGAGCGGAACGACCTGACACGGCGGATGCTGCGGGCCGTCGCGCTCGAACAGGCCGTCATGGCGGGAGAGGAAATCGCGCCGTCCGCGCCGGACGCCGGCGCCGGTGCCATCGCGACTGAAGTCGAGGAGCGCCTCCGCCAGATCCTGCGGGACGT
>JBEKBL010000293.1:0-3010 GCA_050015415.1 Solirubrobacteraceae bacterium | reverse complement strand
TGGCTGAACGTCGGCCACGCGCCACGGATGATGAACACGATCATCAGAACGATCCCGATCGCGAGCAGACAGGCCTCCGCTCCGAGCAATTGCTCGGCGCGGCGGTCACTCCATGGTCTACGTAGTCGTTCGAGCATCAATCGCCCGAGGCTTCTCGCGGTCAGCCGCTAACCGTCTTGGGCAGCGTCAGCGGGATCCAGCTCTTCTCGATGATTCTCCGCGCGGACTTGCTGGTTTGGACCCAGTTGATGAAGTGACCCTCGACGTCGCCTACCGCCGCGCCTTTCGTGACCGCGTAGAAGAACGCGAAGCCTGGGTATGTCTCATCGACGGTGTCGGCGACGTTGCAGCCGACTCCGTTGTAGGCGACAGCGTTGATCTTCTTGTTGAGAGCGAAGTAGTCGGACAGGAAGCCGATTGCGTTCGGGTCGCTCTCGACCTTGCTCTGCAGCTCACCTTCGCTTGCCCACTGCGTCGCGCTCGAGGTCACAGCGGTGGACTTGGCGCCGCCGAGCAGCGTGCTCGCAAACGTCGTCAGTACGCCGGCTACCGACGTACGGCTCTCGACGTCGATCGGCGCGTTGAGGCTCGAGCCCGACACCTGGCTCCAGTTGGTCACCTTTCCTTCGAAGATCTGCTCGACCTGCGAGGTCGTGAGGTTCGAGATCGGGTTGGACTTGTTGGTGACGACACACACGAAGTACTTGGCGAGCTGGTAGAAGTCGAGGCCTCCGGGGGTCGTTGACGTCGGTGCGGCCGAGGCGACGCCGATGTTGACCTTGCCGGCCGCGGCATCGTTGATGCCGACGGTGCTGCCGCCCTGGGCGACGATGAACTTGACCTTGTGGTGCTGGAGCGCCGAGTACTTAGAGGTCAACAGCTCGATCAGCGGGAACGCGGCGGTGGAGCCAGACATGCTGATGACCTGCGTCGCGAATGCGACAGCGGGCAGCGCGATTGCGAGCGCCACGGCCGCAACGATTGGAACGAGGAGACGACGTGGTCTTTGAATCAACTAGGGAGCTCCCTGTGCGGAGGTTTGACAAACGGATTGGCGCCAGCCTAGCATAAAGCCCACAAACCCGATCCACAAACCGTTGATTGCGCTAGGGTACGCGCCTCACACCTACGAATGGAGACAAAGTTGCTCAACTCTTCGCCCGCCCGACACCGGCTAGCGGCAACGATCGGGGTACTTGGAACCGCCGCCGCTCTGGCAGCCGTCATCGGCCCGTCGCTCGGCCAGGCCGACAGCATCGCGCCCGTAACGACCGGCGGGACCGGCACGACCGGTACAACCGGCACCGATCCGAACGACTACACGTGCAGCGGCCAAATCCGCAAGGGCACCCCGGAGGCCGGGACGTCCGGAACCCAGGTCCAGTACCGCTTCTCCTGCGACGGGCCGATCACCGGATACCAGATCGAGACCGAGCCGCATCAGATCGTCTACTACGACGCGTCGCCGGTCGCGACGATCGGCGATGTGTCGACGACTGACATCTTCGAATGTGAGGGCATCACGCCGGGCGTCGCGATCAACTGCGTCGGTCAGTCGTCGGCCGCCGGCGAGGTCATAACGGGGCAGTTCGCGATCCAGGGCAAGATCAACGCCGAGCCGCTGGTCGACGCGATCCTGACAGTGACGGAAGCCACGGCGCCTGCGACGACGGTGACGAGCGCGAGCAAGACGGCGCCCGTGACGGTGACCCCGGTGGTCACGCAGTACATGTCCGGGCCGTTCGACCTCGGTCGGCCGGTCAACGTGAAGCACGACGAGTTCAGCGGCGACCTGCGCCTTGGCAACACGCCGCCGATCGTCGTTCTCAAGGCCAAGACGAAGAAGGGCACCTGGATCACGACTCCTGAGCCGGTGGACGGAACAACCGGAATCACCGGCGTGAAGAAGTCCTGAGGCGGTCGGCTCGAGAGCGCCTCGCGGCTGCGCGCCGCGGGGCGCTCAGCCGCTGCTCGTCGGAGTTTCGCCGGCGCGCAGCAGGTGCAGGCGCATCAGTTCCTCCTGCGCGCTGAATGGCTGCTCCCCATCGCGCACGCCCAATCGCGTCCAGCGCGCGTTGGCGTCGAGCTGCCAGGCGTTCTGGTTGTCGCGGAGGCACATCTCCACGGTTCCGAGCACCTCGGCGCGTAGCTGCGGGTCTTCGATCGGCACCGCAAGCTCGACGCGGTGCTCGAGGTTGCGTGGCATCAGGTCGGCGGAGGAGATGTAGACGATCTGCTCGCCGCCGCGCTCGAAGGCGTAGACGCGCGAATGCTCGAGGAAGCGCCCGACGACCGAGACCACCCGGATCGTCTCGGAGATGCCTGGCAGGCCGGGGCGCAGGCAGCAGATGCCGCGGACGTTGAGGTCGACCTGTACTCCGGCCTGTGACGCGGCGTAGAGCGCATCGATGCAGGTCTTGTCGACGAGCGCGTTGATCTTGATCAGGATCCGCGCTGGAGAGTCCGCCGAGTGTGCCGCGACGGTCTGCGCGATCTCGTCGAGGATCGCATCCCGCAGGTGGCTTGGGGCGACGAGGACCTTGCGGTAGCTGCGCTGGCGGGCGAACCCGGTGAGGAAGTTGAACAGCTCCGCCACGTCGGAGCCGATTGCGTCGTCGGTAGTGAACAGGCCGAAGTCGGTGTAGAGGCGCGCCGTGGTCGAGTGATAGTTGCCGGTGCCGATATGGACGTAGTTGCGTACGCCGCTGCCCTCGCGACGCACGACCAGCACGCACTTGGCGTGCGTCTTCAGCGCCGGGTGACCGTATACGACGTGAACACCGGCCTCCTCGAGCGCCTTCGCCCACTGGATGTTCGTCTGCTCGTCGAAGCGGGCCTGCAGCTCGACCAGGCAAACTGCCTGCTTGCCACGCTCGGCGGCGCGGATCAGGGCCGGCACGAGCGGCGAATCGTCGCTCGTGCGATACACGGTCTGCTTGATCGCGAGCACCTGCGGATCGGCCACCGCCTGCTCGACGAAGCGCTCAACCGACGCCGAGAACGAGTCATA
>JBEKBL010000292.1:0-3029 GCA_050015415.1 Solirubrobacteraceae bacterium | reverse complement strand
CGGTCAAGGGCAAGGGCTTTGCGCCGGCGGAGGCCGGTGGCCTCGAAGGGATGGAGCGCTGGCACGCCGCGAAGCCGCGGTCGATCCTCGACGGCGAGCCAACTCCCGCCGTGAAGCGCAGCGGCGCCCCGCGGCCGCCGCAGTACACGACGGTCTTCGCTGAGGCACTCGTTGCCGAATGTCGTCGCGACAAGCGCGTGATCGGGATCACCGCCGCGATGAACTCCGGCACCGGCCTCAACATCCTCCAGGAGGCGATGCCCGATCGCTACTTCGACGTGGGAATCGCCGAGCAGCAGGCGATCCTCTTTGCCTGCGGGCTCGCCCTCGAGGGTGCGAGGCCGGTCGCCGCGATCTACTCGACCTTCCTCCAGCGCGCCTACGATCAGATCGTCCACGACGTCTGCCTGCAGCGTCTGCCGGTCGTCTTCGCGATGGATCGCGCCGGCCTCGTCGGCGACGACGGGCCGACGCACCACGGCGCCTTCGACATCGCCTACATGCGCTGCCTGCCGAACATCGTGCTGATGGCCCCGCGCGACGAGGCGATGCTCGTGCACATGCTGCACACGGCGATCGCCTACGAAGACGGTCCGATCGCGCTCCGCTACCCCCGCGGTGAGGCAGAGGGCGTGCCGCTGCCCACGCGGGCGCAGGTCATCCCGATCGGGACTGGCGAGATCCTGCGCTCCGCGGCCGGCGATGAGCCGGCCGGGCGGGTTGCGCTACTCGGCTACGGCAGCGGCGTCGGCAAGGCGCTCGACGCAGCGGAGCTGCTCGCCGCCGAGGGCATCGAGACGACCGTCGTCGACGCGCGCTTCGCCAAGCCGATCGACCGAGCCCTCGTCCTCCAGCTCGCGGCCGAACACGAGCTGCTCGTGACGGTCGAGGAGGGCGTCCTCGCCGGCGGCTTCGGCAGCGCCGTCTGGGAGACGCTGAACGAGGCCGGCGCACCCGCGACGCGGATCATCCGCATCGGCCTGCCGGACCGCTTCGTCACGCACGGCGCGCCCGCCCTGCTGCACGAGGAGGTCGGCTTCACGGCCGAGCGGATCGCCGAACGCGTGGCGAGCGCATCGCGCCAGAGCGCCGAGGACGTCGCGCTGTAGGCGGCTGATCGCCGCGCGGCTATAGTCGCTGGGCCATGAGTGCCATGAAGTCCATCGAGAGCGGCGCCATGAAACTTCATCAGGCCGTCTACAAGCGGACCAACGGTCGCGTGGGTCACCGGCTGTTCGGGATGACGGTGTTGCTTTTGCGCACGACCGGCCGGCGTAGCGGCAAGGACCGCGTCAACCCGTTGGTCTACACGAAGGACGGCGCCGACTACGTGCTCGTCGCATCAAACAACGGCGGCGACCGCCCGCCCGGCTGGCTCTTCAACGTCCGCTCGAAGGCTGACGTTGAGGTTCAGGATGTGAACAGGAGCTTCGCCGGCACCGCGCGCGTGCTCGAGCGCGGCGAGGACGGTTACGAGCGGCTCTGGCGGCTCGTGAACGAGCAAAACAAGCGCCGCTACGACGGCTATCAGGCGAAGACGGAGCGCCCGATCCCGCTGGTGATCGTCACGCCGCGCTGATCGAGTGAGCGGTGGCGCCGTGGCCACAAAGCTGAGGCTCGACGCGCTGCTCCACGAGCGGCGGCTGTTCGAGTCGCGCTCCCGCGCGGCAGCCGCGGTGCTCGCCGGAGACGTGAAGATCGGCACAAACGTCGCGCAGAAGCCGGGCCAGCTCGTCGCGAGCGACGTCGAAGTCGCGATCGCGGACGCGCCGCGGTTCGTCTCGCGCGGCGGCGTCAAGCTCGCGAACGCCCTCGAGGCCAGCGGCGTCGAGGTCGCCGACCGCCTCGCGCTCGACGTCGGCGCCTCGACCGGCGGTTTCAGCGACTGCATGCTCCAGGCCGGAGCGCGCCACGTCGTTGCGCTCGACGTCGCCTACGGCGAGCTCAGCTGGCGCCTGCGCGGTGATCCGCGGGTCACGGTTATCGAGCGGACCAACGCGCGGACCCTCTCGCCCGCGATGCTGCCCTACGCTCCAGAGCTGATCGTCGTGGATGTTTCGTTCATCTCGCTGCGCACAGTCCTGCCTGCGCTGCTGGCCTGCGCCGCGCCGCGCTTCGACGCGCTTGCACTCGTCAAGCCGCAGTTCGAAGTCGGCCGCGGAAACGTCGGCAAGGGCGGCGTGGTCCGCGACGCAGAGCAGCGTGTGCGGGCGTTGGTTGAGGTGGGGGCGGCTGCGCTTGCGGCTGGCGCCGCAGTGCTCGCCTTCTGGTCGAGCGGCCTTCCTGGCCCGAAGGGGAACATCGAGACGTTCATCCAGCTCGCCGAGCCGGGCCGCGGTGGCGTCGACGCGAGCGAGCTCGAACGGCTGGCAGTGGAGGGCGACGGCGGATGAGCCTCGCCAATGACCGCGACCGCTCACGTGTGACGCTCGCGGCCGTGGTCACCCACGGCCGGCCGGAGGAGACCGGCCAGGCCCTGCGCGAGCTCGGCGAGATGGCTGCGGCGCACGGCGCGACGCTCCTGGCGAACCACGAGGAGACGCGCAAGCACGCGCTCGACGGCAGCGAGCCGGGAATCGAGATCGACCAGCCACCAGGCCAGGACGTCGATCTCTGTGTCGCGCTCGGCGGCGACGGCACGATCCTCCGCTGCCTGCGCGAGTACGCGGGCAGCTCGGTGCCCGTGTTCGGCGTGAACTTCGGCGAGGTCGGCTTCCTCGCCACCGTCGAGCCGGCCGGAATGCGCCAGGGCTTCGAGCTCGCGCTGGAGCTCGAGCTGGAGCTCGTGCGCCTGCCTGCGATCGAGATCAAGACCACTCAGGGGAGCTGGATCGCACTCAACGACGTGGCGCTCCATCGCCGCGTCGGCGGCCGCGTGGCCGAGCTCTCCTACGCGCTCGCCGGCGAGGAGGTCAGCAGCGTGCGCTGCGACGGGCTCGTGATCGCAACGCCCGCCGGCTCAACCGGCTACAACCTCGCGAACGGTGGACCGGTCCTCGCCTGGGGCGTCAAGGGCATGGTCGTCTCGT
>JBEKBL010000291.1:0-3039 GCA_050015415.1 Solirubrobacteraceae bacterium | reverse complement strand
CGTAGCGCCGTACCCAGCAGAACGCGAAACGCATTGTTTGTAGGGCTTTTGCTATGGGCCGGCCAGGACTCGAACCTGGGACCGACGGATTATGAGTCCGCTGCTCTAACCAACTGAGCTACCGGCCCGCGACGCACAGCCTAGTCGCCGCGCCGCTGTTGCTTGATGTGCCCCGAGCGTCCCCGGCTGGACGAATGTTCGATGCGTCCAAAAACGTCCAGTGCGTATGTGGCAGCGGGGCCGAAACCCCGATCACAAGGGGTGAGTGGCACGCTGGGCGTTCACGTCATCGAGCTTGCGACGCGCCCGCGCGTCGCGAGGGACGGTCGGCGCCCTGGTCGCGTTTGCGTTGCTCGCCTGCGTGCCGGCGGCGGGGGCGGCGATCGTGTCCGGTGGCGGTGGACGCCTCGGAGTGCAGCCGTTCCGTCACGGCGCTGCCCGGGCGTCGACAGCCTCGGGCGTCTTTAGAGGCCCGCTCCTCGGGTCGAACCCAGGGATCGTCTACCACGGTGGGCCAGTGCTTCACGGCGTTACCACCTACGCAATCTTCTGGGACCCGGGTCAGGTGTTCGAGGCGAGCACGGAAGGGCTCGTCAGTGGCTTCCTCGCCAATGTGGCTCACGACAGCGGCAGCACCCAGAACGTCTTCGCCGTCGGCGCGCAGTACACCGATGGCGCCGGCGGTGCACAGTACGCGCAGACGTTTGGCGGCAGCTACGTCGACAGCGACCCCTACCCGACGAGCGGCGACTGCAGCGAGACTGCCCCCGGTGCGCCGACCTGCCTGACCAACTCGCAGATCAGCGGCGAGCTCGAAAGCTTTGCGGCGAGCCACGCACTGGCGACCGGATTGGGGTCGCTGTTTGTAATGCTGACGCCCGACACCGTCGTGACGTGCGTGGACGGCGGTGATCAGTGCTCGGACAACGCATACTGCAGCCTTCACTCCTATGCGAGCGACGGCAACTCGACGCTGCTCTACGTAGAGATCCCCTTCACGGAGCTCGGATCGGCGAGCGGCGCGAAGGGCTGCCAGGAGGACGGCAACGGCGTGGTCCAGGCGCCGAACCACGATCCGGGTTTCGCCGATGTGGCCTTGAAGTCGTTGAGCCACGAGATGCTCGAGACGATCACCGACCCATTGCTGAATGCCTGGTACAACGCCGCGGGCAACGAGATAGCGGACCTCTGCAACGGCGTCAGCTGGAGCCCCGACGCATTCCTACCGCTCGAGGGTGGCAGCGCGTCCGCCGGCACGCTGTGGAACCAGACGATCAACGGCGCGCACTACTTCCTGCAGGGCGCGTGGAGCAACGCCACCGGCGAGTGCGCGCTGAGTGCCTCGCCTGTCCCGGGCTTCAACGCTCCGGCGAACGGCTCCGCTCGGACGCCGCTCGCCTTCGACGGAACGCCGGGCACAAACGCGCCTGTAAACAGCTACGCGTGGAGCTTTGGCGATGGTCAAAGCTCTGACGGGCGAAACGTCGCACACACCTATTCGGCGCCTGGGGAGTACACGGTGACGCTGACCGTGACCGACAGCTTTGGCAACACCGGCTCGGTGAGCAGGCAGGTGGACGTGACGGCCGCAACGGGCAGGACTGCGGGAGCCTCGGCGGCACACACACCGCGGCGCTCGACGCTCCGCTGCGGCCGCGTGCGCCACCGTCACGGGGGGATCGAGGTGCGCCACTGCACGAGGACCGTCGTGTCTCACTCGAGCGCTCGGGTCTGTGGGCGGGATGGGCGCGCCACCCACGGCAAGGTCTGCAATACGGTCGTGCGGACCGTCACGCGCGCGTCCTGCAGGTCGCGGCGCGCGCGAGGAGCTGCGCGGTGGTCGCTGCGCTGCGCTGCGGCGGTCGTGGTAGGTCGGCGCGGCTGAGCGCCGGCCGCCGTCCACCGTCAGCACGAGCGCGGCTCCTCGCATAGTCTTTGCCGACCGGTGAGGCACGGCGTCACAACGAGCTGCGCGGCGTTCTGGCGCGCAGCGGATCGATGAGCGCCGGCGAGACTTCGCCTGGCGCTGCGGACTCGGCGGGCGACGAGCGTCCGCCGACGACGCGGCGGCACAGGCTGAGCGCTCGTAGTAGCTTCGCGCCGCGCCGCGAGCACGCGGCGCTCGGCTTCGTGCTGCTCGTGTCGGCGGCGCTCGAGGGCCACAGGATCAGCCACAACGGCTATGCCAACAACTACTACTCGGCAGCGGTCAAGTCGATGCTCCTTTCGCTGCACAACTTCTTCTTCGTCGCATCCGACCCGGGCGGACTGATCTCGGTCGACAAGCCGCCGCTCGGCCTTTGGCTGCAGGCCATCAGCGCCAAGCTGCTGGGCTTCCACGAGCTCAGCGTGCTCCTCCCCGAGGCGGCGTGCGGGTTCCTCGCCGTGGTTTGTACTTATTTCATCGTGGCACCGCGATTCGGGCGCTGGACAGCCGTCGGAGCTGCCGCCGCACTCGCGGTCTTCCCTGCCTTCGTTGCATCGACGCGCGACAACAACCTCGATGCCCTGCTGATCCTGCTGATGCTGCTCGCCGGCTGGGCAACCGTGCGCGCGATCGAGACCGACCGCCTGCGCACGCTCCTGCTTGCGGCGCTGCTCGCGGGGCTCGCGTTCAATACGAAAGCGCTCGCCGCCTACCTGATCGTGCCGGGGATGGGGATCGCCTACCTGCTCTGCGCGCACGGCTCGATCGGCCGACGCGTGCTCCGAACTGCAGTCGCGACAGTGGCGCTCACCGCGGTGTCGCTCGTCTGGATCGTCGCGGTGGACCTGGTGCCGCAGGATCAGCGGCCGTACGTCGGCGGCACGATGAACGACTCCGAGCTGACACTGACCTTCGGCTACAACGGCTTCGGACGCGTCGCCGGCGAGGTCGGCGGTTCGGGGACGAGCTTCTCCTCCGGCGTGCTCGGCAACTCGGCGGCGCACCCGGCGCCAGACACCTCGTCGGTGATCGGCTCGCGGGTCGAGACGCTCGAGTGCAAGCCGGCGGCGGGTGCGAGCGGCGCCAGCGGAACGACAGGCGCCACCGGCCTG
>JBEKBL010000290.1:0-3068 GCA_050015415.1 Solirubrobacteraceae bacterium | reverse complement strand
GCGGATTCCCTCCTCCAGCTCCTCGGTGCCCTCGGTGGTGCCCTGCAGGGTGACGAAGGCGCAGATCGCCTGGCCGGTCAGCTCATCCGACTGGCCGATCACGGCGGCCTCGGCGACGGCTTCGTGGGCGACGATTGCCGACTCGACCTCGGCCGTCGACAGACGGTGACCCGAGACGTTGACGACGTCGTCGATACGACCGATCACCCAGATGTAGCCGTCCTTGTCGCGCCGAGCGGCGTCGCCGACGAGATAGACCTCGTTGCCGAAACGCTTGAAGTACGTCTCGACAAAGCGCTCATCGTCCTTGTAGAGCGTTCGCAGCATCGACGGCCAGGGACGGGTCAGGACGAGCAGCCCCTGGCCTTCCTCGATCGTCTTGCCCTCGTGCTCGTCGACGACGTCGGCCTTGATGCCCGGGAATGGGGTCGTGGCCGAACCCGGCTTGGTCGAGGTGATCCCCGGCAGCGGCGTGATCATGATCGCGCCGGTCTCGGTCTGCCACCAGGTATCGACGATCGGGCAGCGTTCGCCGCCGATGATCTTGTGGTACCAGAGCCAGGCTTTCGGGTTGATCGGCTCGCCCACGCTCCCGAGCAGCCGCAACGAGCTGAGGTCGAACTTGCGCGGATAGTCCGCTCCCCACTTGATGCAGGCACGGATCGCGGTCGGCGCCGTGTAGAAGATCGTCACGCCGTATTTCTGGATGATCTCCCACCAGATGCCCTTGTGCGGGTAGTCCGGGGCGCCTTCCCACATCACGCACGTGGCCCCGTTCGCGAGCGGGCCGTAGACGATATAGGAGTGACCCGTAACCCACCCGACGTCGGCGGCGCACCAGTACACGTCCTCCTCCGCGTGGAGGTCGAAGACGTAGCGGTGCGTGGCGCTGGCGCCGGTCAGGTAGCCGCCCGAGGTGTGGAGGATGCCTTTCGGCTTGGCCGTCGAGCCGCTCGTGTAGAGGATGTACAGCGGGTCCTCCGCGTCCATCGGCTCCGCGGGGCACTTCGCCGCCGCCGCCTCAACGATCTCGTGATACCAGACGTCGCGACCGGGTCGCATCTCGCACTCGGTTCCCTTGGAAGCGATCACGATGATGTGCTCGAGCGACTCAAGATCACCCATCACGAGGTCGACCGCCTGCTTGATCGGGGCGATCGTGCCCTTGCGTGACGCGCCATCGACGGTGATCAGCGCCTTCGCCTCGGAGAACTCCATCCGCTCACGAACCGCCTCCGGCGAGAAGCCGCCGAATACGACGTTATGCGGCGCGCCGATTCGTGCGCAGGCGAGCATCGCCACCGCAACCTCGGGAATCATCGGCAGGTAGATGCCGACGACATCGCCCTTCTTGATGCCAAGGTTCTTGAGCGCGTTGGCGAAGCGCTCGACGTCGGCGAGCAGGTCGGCATAGGTGACCTTGCGCTCCGTGCCGTCCTCGCCCAGCCAGTTGAACGCGACCTTGTCGCCGCGGCCGGCTTCGACGTGCCGGTCGAGGCAGTTGTAGGAGACGTTCAGCTTGCCTCCGACGAACCACTTGTAGAAGGGCGGATTCGAGTCGTCGAGCACCGTGTCCCACTTCTTGAACCAGTGCAGCTGCTCGGCCTGGCGTACCCACCAACCCTGCCAGTCGCTCTCCGCCTCTTCGTAGATCTTTGGATCGCTCAGCAACGCCCGCTTGCGGAACTCCGCCGACGGGGGAAAGTACTCAACGTCGAGCAGCGACGCGAGCTCGCGGTCGAGCTCGGGGTCGCTCGTATCGGACTGAGTCTGGTCAGTCGCCATCTCCACTCACCTCACTTTGCAGTCGGGGCGACCGGGCTGGCGGCGCACTCCTCGCGCCGCCAGCCACAGCCGTACTTCCGTGCGTTACCGGTTGTTCAACGGGTACAGCGGCAAAACCACCTTGCCGAAGGTGCTGTTTATGACGGCACCAAACGACGCATACCAAGCGGCGATCGCCGTCGCGAGACCCAGATACCCACCGATCTTGTGCATCGTGTCGACGCCCGTTGCCGGAAGGTTGTTCTGGCCGATCGCGAGGAAGATGAACGTGGCCGTCAGGAGGACGAACACCACGAGCACCGCCCCACTCACCCTGAGCGATGCGATCATCATGTAGGCGGTGAAAATCGCCCATGCCCAAAGGTACAGCGAGATGGCGTGATCAGCGTTCGCGAGACCGCCGGCGTTCAACGTCACCAGCAGCCAGAACGAGATCCAGAACGCGCCATACGACGAGAATGCGACCGCTCCGAACGTGTTGCCGGCGCGGAACTCCCACATCCCCGCAAGCAGTTGGACGACGCCGCCGTAGGCAAACGCGAGGCCGAGTACGACGCCCGTGTCCCCTCCGCTGACCAAATTGGAGTTGATCATCGAGAGAACGAACGTCGTCATCGCGAAGCCTGCGAGTCCCAGCGGTGCTGGGTTCGCGGGGCTCCACGACGAGCCGCCTGATCCTTCCATATTTGCTCCTCTCCTGAGCCGCGCGGACGGGCCGAGCGGCTCTGTTGTTCGGGGCTCACTGGAGCCCCGCCCTTGAAACGGGATGAGCATATCCCGATCGCGGTCGGAAGATCAGAAATTTTTCAGGCCGCGTGCGGTAGGCGCACAGCGGGCGTTTGGTGGCCCCCCGGCGCGCTCAGCCGCGGCGGCGCTTGCGCTTCTTCGACGCCGACGGCGACGGTGCCGGCGGCGGCGTCGGGACTGGTGCCAGCGCAGCCCGCTGTGATTCGCGCCGTCGCCCCGAGCCGCGGGCGGCAGCAGCACGCTGCTGGCGCTCGTTGACCCAGGGGATTGCCTCGCCGGCGGCCCAGGCCGGAGGCAGAACCATCCCGCCACGCTCGAGCAGCAGGAGCGCGACCCCAACCAGGAACAGGAAGAGGATCAGTGGCAGGGGCACGATGGGGATCAGGAAGAAGACGCCGGCGGCCATCCCGAGAATTCCGAGCGCACGCGTCAAGAGGCCGACGCGCATCGCCCGCAGCGCCACGAGCACGAGCGCGACCGCGACGCCGATGAAGGCGAGCGCGGCCAGCAGTTGCATGACTCCGCGGAAGACGCCG
>JBEKBL010000289.1:0-3094 GCA_050015415.1 Solirubrobacteraceae bacterium | reverse complement strand
GCTGCGAAGTCGAGACTTCATCGCAGCGGCGCGCGAGACCGGCGAGCGGACGTGGCGGATCGTCGTGTTCGAGATCCTGCCGAACGAGGTCAGCCTGATCGCGGCGAACTTCGTCGGGACGTTCCTCTACGCCATTCTCACCTCGGTCGCGCTCGCCTTCATCGGCGTCGCCAACTTCTCCACCTGGAACCTCGGAGTCATGCTGTATTGGGCACAGCTCGCAAACGCGTTCAGCATCGGCGACTGGTGGTGGTACGTTCCGCCGGGAGTGGCCGCCGCGCTGCTGGGGACGAGCCTCGTGCTGCTGAACTTCGGCCTGGACGAGCTCGGCAACCCGCGCCTGCGCGGCGCGAGCGGGCGCCGTAGGGGCGGCCGGCGTGCCTGGCGGCCGACCGATCCGACCCCGGTCGAGCGCGTGGAGCCGCTGCAATGATCCCGGCCGGCAGCGCCGCCAAGAACGGCTCGCCACCGCCCGGGCACGACGCGGGCGAGCGCCCACCGGTGCTCGAGATCCGCGACCTGTCGATCGTCTACAGGGCCGGCGCGGCCGACGTCAAGGCCGTTGACCACGTCGACCTTGCACTCGCGCCGGGCGAGACCGTCGGCCTCGCCGGCGAGAGCGGCTCGGGCAAGTCGACCCTGGCGCTCGGCGCGTGCAGGCTGTTGCGCCCACCGGCCGTGATCACAGGCGGCAGCGTGATCTACCGGGGCAGTCGCGTCGCGAAAGGCGGCGTGGAGATCCTCGAGGAGAGCTCCCGCGATCTGCGCAAGCTCCGCTGGCGCGAGATCTCGATCGTCTTCCAGAGCGCCATGAACGCGCTCAACCCCGTGCTGCGGATCCGCGACCAGCTCGGGGACGTCCTCGACGCGCACCTCGATCTGCGACGCGAAGAGAAGCGGGAGCGCCTGGCAATGCTGCTCGACCTCGTCGGCATCCCGCGCGAGCGCCTGCGCAGCTATCCCCACGAGCTCTCCGGCGGCATGCGCCAGCGGGTCATGATCGCGATGGCGCTGGCCGTGGACCCCGAGGTCGTGATCATGGACGAGCCGACGACCGCCCTCGACGTCGTCGTCCAGCGGGAGATCCTCGCGCAGATCGTCGAGCTGCAGAAGCGACTGCACTTCGCGGTGCTGTTCATCACCCACGACCTTTCGCTGCTGCTGGAGATAGCCGACCGGATCGCGATCATGTACGCCGGACGCCTGCTCGAGGTCGGCAGCGCCGAGCAGATTCACAACCGCCCGGCGCACCCTTACACGCGAAGGCTGCTCGAGTCCTTCCCCAGCGTCCACGGCGCGCGCAAGAAGCTGGCCGGCATACCCGGATCGCCGCCGGACCTGCGCTCGCTGCCCCCCGGCTGCCCGTTCGTCCCCCGCTGCCGCTACGCCGCCTCGGCCTGCAGCAGCGTCGACATGCGGGCACTGCCCGTGGCGGGATCGGACGAGCGACACCTCAGCGCGTGTCCGTTCGTGACGTCCGAGACCGCCGAGCCCGCGGCCGTGGCAGCGCCGAGAAGCGCGACCGCCGCGGCAGCGCAGCGGGAGCGCTCATGACTGCAACGCTCAGGGCGGCCGAGGTGCTGCCGGCGGCCTCCGCGCGCGGCCCACTCGTGCTCGAGGCGCACGCGCTCGCCAAGGACTTCCGGCTCTCGCGGGGACTGCATGGTGAGGTGCTGTCCGCTGCGCGTGATGTCTCCTTCGGCCTCTACCGAAGCGCCGTGGTCGCGCTGGTCGGCGAGAGCGGCTCGGGAAAGTCCACCGTCGCACGAATGCTCGCCGGGCAGGAGCGGCCGACGAGCGGACAGATCCTGCTCGACGGCGCCGAGGTCCGCCCGTGGGCCCGCGGCACCTTCCGCTCCTACAAGGGCGACGTCCAGATGGTGTTTCAGGATCCGTTCGCGTCGCTGAACTCGGTACACACCGTGCGCTACACGCTGCGCCGGCCCGTGCGCCTGCACCAGCGCGCGAAGGGCAAGGACGCGGTCGCCGCCGAGCTCCAGCGACTGCTCGAGCGCGTGCGCCTGACGCCGCCGGAGCAGTTCCTCGCCAAGTACCCGCACGAGCTTTCCGGCGGTCAGCGCCAACGGGTCGCGATCGCGCGCGCGCTCGCTGCACGTCCGCGCGTCCTGCTCGCCGACGAGCCGGTTTCGATGCTCGACGTTTCGATCCGCCTCGAGGTGCTCGACTTGATCGACGAGCTGCGCTCGCAGTTCGAGCTCGCCGTGCTCTACGTCACCCACGACATCGCCTCGGCCCGCTACTTCGCCGACGACACGCTTGTCATGTACGCCGGCGAGATCGTCGAGCGCGGGCCCTCAGAGGACCTCACTCAGCGCCCGGCCCACCCCTACACCCAGCTTCTGCTCGCCGCCGCCCCCGATCCCGATCGTCTCGGCAGCCCGATCAAGGTCGAGGTCGCGCGCGACACGCGCCGCGCGGGGAGCGCGCTGGCGACGACCGTCGGGTGCCGTTTTGCGCCCCGGTGTCCCTTTGCCGACGAGCGCTGCGGCGCCGAGTCCCCGCCGCTGCTGGCGATCAACTCGCAGCGGGCGGCGGCCTGCTGGCGACTGGATGTCGCCGCGCCGGCACTGGTTTCCGAGCCAGGCGAGGAGAGGAGCCTGCCAATGAACTCCTGACTCGGATTGCCAGCCACCCGACGCCCCACGTTGACGTGAAGCGCCGGGCGCTGACAACGAGGGCGCGTGCCGCACACGCGCCCATTTGCAACGAACTTCGTCCTGCACCAACGAAAGGTACATCACCGAATGGAACCGAAAACGCTCAATAAGCGAAGGCTGCTTGCCTCCGCGACGCTCACGATCGCCGCCACCGCGGCGCTCATGGTCGCATTCGCGCTTCCGAGCGCATCAAGCGCGTCCACCGCCCGCATCGCTTCTTCGACGCCACTGACGATGGAGTCCAGCCAGGAGACGACGCTGACGGACAACTTCAACCCGTTCGTGTCGACCTCCGCGGCGAACACGGTCGGCGCCACCTCGCTGATCTACGAGCCGATGCTGCAGTTCGACATCGCCAAGCCGTTGCAGGCACCGTATGACTTCCTCGCGAGCAGCTACAAGTGGGGAGCGGGCGG